>JAEYPA010000055.1 GCA_023411225.1 Bacillota bacterium | reverse complement strand
TAAGCCAGAGATTCACGTTGAAATCTGTTCCAAATGTCATCCTTTCTATACAGGACAACAGAAAGCGGCTGCAGCTCGTGGTGCAATTGATAAGTTCAACCGTAAGTACGGTTTAAAACAAGACTAAATAGGAAATTAGGTTGAGGTGAATAATCTCAACCTTTTTTACTATATATAGATTTTATAAAAATCTTTTTATTTTTTTGGCAACAGTATGGTTTGTTAATATATACTTTTTCGTAAACTATAATTAAAACCTTAAATTCTGTAATTATTTACTAGATTATACGTATAGAATCGGTTAAAATAAGAGAAGAGTTTAACTGATAAACGAAAGAGAGTGATGAAGACTATGAAGCCAAGTGGAATTGGTGGTCAGGCTGTTATTGAAGGCGTTATGATGAAGAACAAAGATAATTATGCCGTGGCCGTAAGAAAACCTAATAATGAAATTGAAGTCGTTACAAATACTTACCGGAGTTTAACTACCAAACAGAAGTTGTTTGCTTTGCCAATTATTCGTGGTGTAGTATCATTTATAGATTCCTTAATAATTGGTACTAAGACATTAACCTATTCAGCGAGTTTTTTCGAGGAGGAGGAAGTGCTTCCAGATGAAGAAATGAGGCTGAAGGCATTAGCAGAGGCTGAGAAGGCTGCTAAGAAGGGTAAAGGTAAGAAATCCAATACCAATGCTAAGGCTAAGAAAGGCGAGGCAAAGAAGACAGAGAAATCAGCTGAAAAAGAGACTAAGAATGAAAGTAAAGAAACGGTCTTTATGGCTCTTACCATTGCGTTGTCTGTAGTAGTGGCAGTAGCAATCTTTATTCTTCTACCTTTGTGGTTAAGTAACTTGTTAGCAACACAGATTCAAAGTAATACAGCGCTTGCAATCTTAGAAGGCCTTATTCGTTTGGGTATTTTTATGCTGTACATTTTTGGGATATCCAGAATGAGAGATATTCAACGAGTGTTTATGTATCATGGAGCTGAACATAAATCTATTAACTGTATTGAGAATGGATTTGAGCTTACAGTAGATAATGTTAAGTTCCAATCAAGAGAACACAAACGGTGTGGAACCAGTTTTATGTTGTTTGTTATTATTTTGAGTAGCATAGTCTTTATTTTTATTAGATTTGATAATTTTTTACTGAAAACTGTAATGAGATTACTTCTAGTACCTATCATCGCTGGAGTTGCCTATGAGTTTATTCGACTTGCAGGCCGCTCTGAATCAAAGGTAGTTTCTATATTAAGTCGCCCTGGTATGTGGTTACAGGGAATGACTACAAAAGAGCCAACAGATGATATGATTGAGGTTGCCATTGCTTCCGTCAATGCTGTTTTTAATTGGAAGGATTTTGTCGAAGCAGCAAGAATTGAGAATTTGCCATATGAGCAGGTGATTCTGGAAGCAGACGATGCAATCGCCAAGGCATTTGAGGAAAGTGCTCCTACAGAGAATTTAGATGAGTTTGATGATGAGGACAGCGATGAAGATGATGAAATTCTAATGGCACTGGATAAATATTTTGTATATAAAAGCAGATAATAGCATAAATGAGGTAAGTGACATGATAACCTTGGAGCAGGTATTACAAGAAGGCGTTGATAAATTGAAAGCAGCTGAGATAACAGATGCTGACCTGGATGCTTGGTATTTGATGGAGTATAGCTTTGGAATTAATCGTGCCACTTATTATTTAAAAAGAAATAGTGAGGCTGATTCACAGGACTACGCAAGATACCGTCAGTGTATAGCCAAGCGCCAAGAGCATATTCCTGCCAGCCAGATTACCCAGGAAAGAGATTTCTTTGGATATCGTTTCTTTGTTAATGAGTATGTTCTCACACCCAGACAAGAAACGGAAGAATTGGTTGAATGTGTGTTAAGATCTTGCAAAGGAAAAAGCGTATTAGATCTTTGCACAGGAAGTGGATGTATTATTCTTACCCTTGCTTTAGAGGGACAAATAAGCCGTGGAGTGGGCATAGATATCTCAAAAGAAGCTCTTTTGGTGGCCCAGACTAATAAAAAGAAGCTAAAGGCAGAGGTGGAATTTTATCAGAGTGATTTATATAAAGCCGTGGAAGAAAGATTTGACATTATTGTTTCTAATCCCCCTTATATACCAACTGCTGATATTAAAGAGCTAATGCCGGAGGTTCGGCTTCATGAGCCGATACTTGCCCTAGATGGGAGGAGTGATGGTCTATGGTTTTACCGACGTATTATAGAGGGAGCTAAGGACCATTTAACAGACCATGGGGAACTGTTTTTTGAAATTGGATATAATCAAGGAGGTGCAGTCAGCGACTTATTATTAGTTGCTGGCTTTACCAATGTAACGGTGTTTAAGGATTTATCTGGCCTTGACCGAGTGGTATATGCACATGTATGAGAAGTCATATAGTTGATATAGAAACATTGTAAGATTGTTTATTGGAGGATTTATATGTTTGATAAATTAGAAGATCTGTTAATAAGATATCAAGAAATTATGGATGAATTAAGCGAGCCAAGTGTCATCAATGATCAAGAACGATATCGTAAATTAATGAAAGAACAAAATGATTTAAGTGAAATTGTAGAGACTTATAAGGAATACAAGTCAACAAAACAGGGAATTGAAGACAGTCTTTTAATGATTGAGGAAGAGACAGATGAGGAAATGAAGGAGCTTGCTAAAGAAGAGTTAAATGATTGTAAGGCACGTCTTGTAGAAATTGAAAATCATCTAAAGATTTTGCTATTACCTAAGGATCCAAATGATGAGAAAAACGTTGTAGTAGAAATTCGTGCAGGTGCAGGTGGAGATGAAGCAGCTTTATTTGCAGCTGAGTTATATCGTATGTACTGTCGTTACTCAGAGCGTAACCGTTGGAAGATAGACATGATGAGTGTGAATGAGAATGGTTTAGGTGGGTTTAAAGAAGTAATTTTCATGATAAATGGTACAGGTGCCTATTCCAAGTTGAAATATGAAAGTGGAGTGCATCGTGTACAACGTGTGCCAGTAACTGAATCTGGTGGACGTATCCATACTTCTACAGCAACAGTTGCTATCATGCCAGAGGCTGAGGAAGTAGATGTACAGCTTGATATGAATGATTGTAAGTTCGACGTATTCCGTGCTTCCGGTAATGGTGGGCAGTGTGTCAATACCACGGATTCAGCAGTACGTTTAACTCATATACCAACCGGCATTGTTATCTCATGCCAAGATGAAAAGTCACAACTAAAGAACAAAGACAAAGCACTTAAAGTACTTCGTACCAGATTGTATGATTTGGAATTAGAGAAAGCTCATTCAGCCGAAGCTGAGGCTAGAAAGAGTCAGGTAGGAACAGGTGACCGTTCAGAGAAGATTAGAACATACAATTTCCCTCAGGGTCGTGTAACGGATCATAGAATTAAGTTGACATTACACAGACTCGATGGTATTTTGGATGGTGACTTATATGAAATAATTGATAGTCTGACTGCGGCCGACCAGGCAGCAAAACTAAGCAAAATGCAAGAGGAATAGGTAAATGAATGATTTTGAAGATTCTAGTGATAGTTTTAGGACTAAGTTAAAGCACATTTTCCACAGAAGAAGTTTTACTACAACACAAATGATAGCCTATGGATTTATGACCGCTATACTGATTGGAGGGTTACTTCTTACCTTACCAATCTCTGCGGCGAATGGACAAAGTACCAACTTTATTGATGCCTTATTTACCTCAACGACTTCCATCTGCGTTACAGGGTTAACAACTGTAACTACGGCTACTCACTGGAGCCTGTTTGGAAAAATCGTCATTCTTGTCTTGATACAATTTGGAGGATTAGGCGTTGTAACGTTTACTACCTCCATTTTGCTAATTTTAAGAAAAAGAATTACGCTAAAAGACCGCCTTTTAATCCAGGATGCTTATAACCTGGATACTCTTCAAGGGTTGGTAAAGCTAACTAAGAAGGTTATTAAGGGCACTTTGATAGTGGAAGCAGCAGGTGCAGTACTTTTTATGTTTCGATTTATCCCGGATTATGGACTACCTGAAGGTATTGGCATATCTATTTTTACATCCGTATCTGCTTTTTGTAATGCAGGAATTGATTTAATTGGAGAAAATAGTCTGATGCCATATCAATTTTCGCCACTGATTAATATTGTTACTATGGTGCTTATAGTATCAGGTGGTATTGGATATCCTGTTTGGTGGGACATAATTCATACCTTTAAGAGAAGGTTTAATGAAAAGGTAAAAGGGAAAAAATTAATACGAAAGATGGAACTACATACTAAGGTAGTCCTTACAATGACATTAATCCTTATATTTGGAGGCGGTCTACTAATATTATTACTGGAATATAACAATAAAGGAACTATTGGAAATATGTCGTTTGGTAATAAGGTTATGGCTTCCTTATTTCAATCCGTTACTACAAGAACAGCAGGTTTCTTTACCATACCCCAGATTGAGATGCACGAATCTACATCTTTTGTCAGCATTATTCTGATGTTTATTGGAGGATCTCCATCCGGTACTGCAGGTGGTATTAAGACTGTGACAGCTGCGGTACTATTTATGGCTATATGGACCAATATTCGTAACAAGCAGGATGTAGAGCTTTTTAACAGACAGGTTACAGACAGTTTTATTAAAAAGAGTATGACAGTGTTTGGCTTGAGTTTTATGGTACTTGTAACAAGTACTTTTATTCTAACCATTACAGAAAGTGCAAGGTTCCTAGATCTTTTATATGAAACCGCATCTGCAATTGGTACAGTTGGTTTAACCAGAGGCGTTACTACGGAACTGACGGATATTGGAAAGATTGTAATTATCATAACCATGTATCTTGGACGTATTGGGCCTATTACATTGGCTTTGGCGTTCAATTCTAGGAAGCGAGAGAAGACCAATAGTAGAAAATTGCCTACGGATAAGATTATGGTAGGATAGAGAGGGTAATAATATGGAGAAGAAGGAATTTGTTGTATTTGGTTTAGGGAGATTTGGGAAAAGCATTGCAACCACATTAGCAGAAGGTGGTTGTGAAGTGTTAGTAGTAGATAATGATGAAGATAAGATTCAAGAGGTAGCAGACATTGTCACCTGTGCGGTAAAAGCCGATGTGTGTGACTCAGAGTCTATTGAAAGTCTTGGAATTGGTAACTTTGATGGTGCCATTGTGGCAATTGGAGAGAACCTGGAGGCCAGTGTCATGGTTACCATTCTGGCCAAAGAGCTGGGAATCCCATTTGTTCTGGCTAAGGCGCAGACTGAGATTCATGCTAAGGTGTTACGAAAAGTTGGGGCGGATAAGGTGATATTTCCTGAGAAGGAAACAGGAATCCGTATTGCTCACAACCTAATGATGGGTAATATGTTTAATGCCATTGAACTATCATCCACTACCAGTATGATGGAACTGGATGTCCCTCCAAGCTGGGATGGCTATAGTATAAAGGAATTGAATCTTCGGGCTAAATATAGAATTAATGTAATTGGTGTAAGGAGAGGTGAGAATATAGACATCAATCCTGACCCAGATCAAAAGTTAAGCTGTGAAGAAATTCTTATCGTAATTGGCGTAAATGAGGTATTAAATAAACTAGCAGCTATGAATAATCAAGAGTAACAAGGAAGTATATATGATAACCAGTAGCAGTAATAACAAGATTAAACAGGTAATACAACTGAAGAGGAAAGTAAAAACAAGGGCGGAAGCTGGAATGTTTTTGGTGGAAGGCTTTAAGATGGTAGAAGAGGCACTGCGATTTGGAATTCAAGAGGTTTATGTGTCGGAATCCAAAGAAGAAGAGCTTCTAAAACAACATGGAAAAGTGCTTCAGACCTTATCCTATGAGGTGGTTAGTGATAAATTGTTCTTAGAAATGTCAGATACCGTCACACCTCAAGGAATCCTAGCTATTGTTAAGATGCCGAAGTATTCCTTAGAAGACATTCTTACCAGTCAAATGGGACATATAGTTATGTTGGAGAATCTTAGAGACCCAGGTAACCTTGGAACAATTATTCGTTCTGCAGAAGGTGCTGGGGCTACTGGAGTGATATTAAGTAAGGAGTCTGCAGATATCTTTAATCCTAAGGTAATTCGTTCCACTATGGGATCTATTTTCCGTGTCCCATTTTGTTATGTGGAGAATTTTACGGATGCTGTTAACAAAGTGAAAGATAGAGGAATCAGCCTGTATGCAGCTCATTTACAAGGTACGAAATATTATGAATCCTTTAATTATACTAGGCCATGTGGATTTTTGATTGGTAATGAAGCAAATGGTTTGACAGATGAGACCTCGCAGCTTGCAGATTATTTAATAAAAATCCCGATGTCGGGACAGGTAGAGTCATTAAATGCTGCAATTGCTGCGTCTATCCTTATGTTTGAAGTGGCAAGACAAAGACGATTATAATTTATTAAAAATCCATTAACATGGGAGATGTTAGCTTGAACTATCTACCATTATAATGTAAGATTGTAGATAGATTAAAGTTAATAATCCCTATGGAAAGGAGTGGGTATAATGAATGAATCAATGGCCTGGCTTATTCTATTGATTCTTTTTATCCTAATTGAGATAGCAACATTGGGACTCACAACAATCTGGTTTGCAGGGGGCGCTCTGTTTGCTCTTATAGCAGCGTTATTAGGATTTGATATATGGGTGCAGATTGCTCTGTTCTTTGTTCTTTCCGTTGTTTTGCTAGTGTTTACTAGACCCGTGGCTGTGAAGTATTTTAATGCGAAACGTGTTCCTACTAATAGCGAAAGCTTGATTGGAAATAGAGTGAAGGTGACAGAAAGCATTGATAATCTGAATAATACGGGGACAGTCATGATTAATGGACTTGAGTGGACAGCAAGAGCTACAGATAACAGAGTGATTCCTAAAGATGCTATTGTCAGAATAGTTCGAATTACTGGAGTAAAAGCTATTGTAGAAGAACAGGTTCCAGAGAATCAAGAAAAAGCAACAGAATAGTATATAAGGAGGTATTTCAAATGGACAGCATGTATGTATTGATTGGTGTAGTGGTATTAATATTGCTTATTTTTGCTACATGCATCAAGGTTGTACCACAGGCTCATGCTTATATTGTTGAACGGTTAGGAGGATATCAGGCAACTTGGGGTGTCGGTATTCATATGAAGTGGCCTTTTGTGGATAAGGTGGCTAAACGAGTATTGTTAAAGGAGCAAGTTGTAGACTTTGCACCACAGCCGGTTATCACCAAGGATAATGTAACCATGAGAATTGATACAGTTGTATTCTTTCAAATAACAGATCCTAAACTATACGCGTATGGTGTAGAAAATCCAATTATGGCAATAGAAAACTTAACTGCAACAACGCTTCGTAATATAATTGGTGATCTGGAATTGGATGAGACTTTAACCTCTAGAGAGATTATTAACACAAAGATGCGTGTATCTCTTGATGTTGCTACAGATCCATGGGGAATTAAGGTTAACCGTGTTGAGCTAAAGAATATTATTCCTCCAGCAGCTATTCAGGATGCTATGGAGAAACAGATGAAGGCAGAACGTGAACGAAGAGAAGCAATTCTTCGTGCAGAAGGCGAAAAAAAATCTACAATCCTTGTAGCAGAAGGTAAGAAAGAATCTGCAATTCTGGAAGCTGAGGCGGAGAAGGAAGCGGCAATTCTTCGTGCAGAAGCTAAGAAAGAAGCCACTATTCGTGAAGCCGAAGGACAGGCTGAGGCTATTCTAGCTGTACAAAAAGCTAATGCAGATGGTATACGTTTCTTAAATGATTCTAGTCCAAGTGCTTCTGTTCTTCAAATTAAGAGCTTAGAAGCATTTGCTAAAGCAGCAGATGGAAAAGCTACAAAGATTTTTATTCCATCTGAGATTCAGGGAATTGCTGGATTAGTGAAATCAATCACTGAAGTAGCAAACGAAGAGAAACCTTTAGTATAATAAAAGGGGAGTTGTTCTGTAGCCAAGTTTATGGTGATAGAACAACTCTCTTTTGATTATTACTTAAATCATGTAACTGACTTCCACAAACTAAATCCTAAGGTTTTCTTAACAATACATGGAAAGTATTGAATAAACAGTAAAAAAGTTGTAGCATAAAGAATGTCATTGAAAGCGGCAGATAAGGGGGGTATAGAATGGCAAAAGTGAAAAGCTTTATTACATCACCATGGATGTTAATTGTGCTAATGTGTATAAAGCTATTTACCTATTACAGCTTAATTAATGTGAACTTACTAGGAAGCTTAGTAACTTTGGGAAGCATACTGATTTTGTTATTAATTTTTTTTGAGTTCGGCACAAGCAAATTCAAATATAAAAAAGTTGCTTTTTTTATACTGTATGTAGGATTCTCAATCTTAATGTTTGCAGATTCCATGTATTTTAATTATTATAATCAAACTGTATCTGTCAAACAGTTGTGGCAGGCTTCTAATGTGGCAAAAGTTCCTAATAGTTTTATAGCCACATTGATACCAGCCAGTTTTATTTTACTGTTTGAGGTACCTGCGACATTCTATTTGTTTTGCAGACATGCAAAGGACTGGGCAGAACAACTTCATATTACGAGAAAAGTAGTAAATAGATGCAGATGGGGCTTAATTTTAGCCTTAGTAGTGGCATCAATTAATCCTATGGATGTTAAGCTGATTCGCAAATTTAACTCGATTGAATTCTTTAGCAATCACCTCAACGATGCCTATTATAGTGTGGCTAACAGCTTGAGCAATAAGTCAGTAACGAAAAAAGAAGTGTTAGATGAGGTGGATGAGGTAAAAGAAACGCCTAAAGCAGATAGTTACCAAGGAATATGCAAAGGAAAGAATTTAATTGTCATTCAAATGGAGTCTCTTCAGAATTTTGTTGTGGGAGCTACCTATAATGGACAGGAATTAACACCAAATATCAATGAGTTATTGAGAAAGGATACTATTTATTTTAATAATTTTTATTCTAATATAGGAAAAGGCAATACAGTAGATGCAGAATTTACCACACTAAATAGTTTATACCCCGTAATTGACCGTGAATGTTATAGTCTATATACCACCAACACGTATAATGGGCTTCCATGGCTGATGAGAAATCTAGGATATACAACCATGGCGATCCATGGATATGAAGGCACCTTCTGGAATAGGGAAAATGCCTATCCATATCAAGGATTTCAGGAATTTTACAGCCAGGAAGATTTAAATAGTGATGAGATTATAGGATTGGGTATTAGCGACAAATCTATGTTTAGACAGACAATAGATATACTGAAAAAACAAAAAAATCCATTCTTCTCTTTTATAATAACATTAACTAATCATCATCCATACATTTTACCAGAGGAATTGGAAATCATTGATTTATTGGAGCAAGATAAGGGTACTGCCTTCGGTAGCTACCTAGAGACGGTAGCATATACAGATGCAGCCATTGGGCAATTTATTCAGCAATTAAAAGAAGAAGGGCTGTATGATAATACGGTAATTGCTATGTATGGAGATCATCATGGACTAAATTGTAATATGAATGAGAATTATAAAACCGTATCTAATTTTATTGGAAAGAGTTATGACTATGATGAAATGTTTAAAGTTCCATTAATTATTCATATTCCAAACAGCGGTGTGACTGATACTATTTCAACTACTGGTGGACAGATTGATTTTCTGCCGACTATAGCAAATCTCTTTGATATTAAGATTCCCCAGCCGTATGTGCTAGGGCGGGATTTAGTTAACTCAAACTCAGGATTTGTGGCATTTACTGTATATTTGTTTGAAGGTTCCTTTATTAAAGATAATATAATGTTTGAAATTTCGAGGGAGAAGCTTTTTGAAGGTAGTCGAGCCTGGAATATCAATAGTGGAGAAAAACAGGACATAGAGTTATTCAGAAATGATTATGAGCGTGCCTTGAAAGTGAAACAAACGTCTACTTATATATTGGATAATGATTTGATGGCAAATATGTTTAGTCATAACAAGGATATTGTGATTGAGGGCAGTGATGAAACAAGTAAACCAATGTCGCCAGAAGATGAATTGAATTAATAAAAATTCATAGAGTAGCATCTCAGCTACTCTATGTTTTTTGTATGATGAAAACCACGCGATAGTCGCGTGGTTCTATAGGAGCTTTAGCGATGTATTCAGACAAAAAAACTCCTAATATGTATAATAAAAACGTGACCTGCCAGTTACGTAAATAAAAAACA
>JAEYPA010000048.1 GCA_023411225.1 Bacillota bacterium | reverse complement strand
ATAAGCGGAATTAGGACGAAATGTAGTTTATTCGGCGCGAAATGCAAAATGATATGAGTATTTACCTTGTAATAATGATTCGTGAAGATCTTTTTTGCTATAAAAAGCGTCCTATAAAGATCATATCTTCAAGGACGCTAAAGTCTATCACTATGAAAAAAATATAACTATTCTTGTACAAATCACCGTCAAATTATTATGATGCATACCTCTCTAGTTTGGGAAGAAAAAACTATGCCGAAAAACATCGGTTTCTGTTGTTATTGCTAGCATCAATATCTTTTCTTCGGTATAGTATTATTTAATTGAAGTGCAAAATATTTAGAAGGTGTATCCACTAACAGCATATGTTTAATTCTAAAACTGCATCTAACGCAGCAAGCATAATGTGTAAAGATGTGCCTAGAAATGTTCATTGCCATTTAAAACAAAAACAATGGATTTATATAGAATGGTGTACCACTTCCATTTATCATGCAGTTATTAGGACACGAAAGTATTTCAACGATCTCTGGTTTTACGTTTTTGCAACAATTAATATAATGAGTGATATAACAATAAAGCACCTTCAAAGTTCAGAGACAGCAATAAAAAATGTAAGCAATAGGATGTTAGGGAGGCTATTTACTCTCTGGATTAGGTTATAATACTATGCCGAAGAAAATGAAATATCATAAACAACAGCAATTGTTACAACAAAAATTCGGTATAGTTTTTTCTTCGGCATAGTCAGTTTTATCACGAATTCGGTTTAATTCAGATCGAGGCTATCAGTATACCAGTAATGCTTTTCGTCAACGGATTATCAAATCCGGTATGACGCAAAGAATGTCACGTGTTGCTCATTGTATAGACAATGGTCCAATGGAAGGATTCTGGGGATTGATGAAAAGAGAAATGTATTATACAAAGAGATACAACACAAAGGATGAATTACTTCATGCAATATACGAATACATGGATTACTATACTTACAGGCGCGTACAGCGAAAACTGGGGGTATTAACACCAATGGAATACCATGAAAAACTGATGTTAGCAGCATAAAAATGCCGTCCACATATGTGGACGGCTTAGCCAAAAAACTTTCGATATTTTAAATGTCTACTTGACGGGTAGCACACCATGCTAAAGAGGTTTTTTCATTTTATCTTAATTTTTAACAGACAAATGAGAAAAATAAGTGTATAATAATTATGTTTTTAGAACATAGTTTAGATAAGCCAGATATAAACTGGTGGCAGGTTACATAATAATCTGTTTATTACATGAAGATTAAATGAAAAGGAGACACTGATATGGAAAAGAAAAAGGGTTTTTTGGCAGCATTTAAGGAGTTTATTTCAAGAGGTAGTGTCATAGACCTAGCAGTTGGTGTTATCATTGGTAGCGCATTTACTGCAATCGTTACCTCTCTAGTAAATGATGTTGTTATGCCAGCTATCGGTTGGCTAATTGGTGGAATAAATTTTACAGATTTAAAGATTGTCATTACAGAAGGCTCAGAAGACATAGAGGAAGCAGCAATCTATTATGGCAAGTTTATTCAAAGTATTGTCAACTTCCTATTAGTAGCTTTCGTTGTATTTATTGTTGTCAAGGGAATCAATCGCTTTTATAAGAAAAAAGAAGAAGCACCAAAGGCACCTGCTGAAGAAATTCTTTTACTTAGGGAGATTCGTGACCTTTTGCAGGAAAAGAAGTAATTATTTGTCAAAATCAATACAAGACAAATTAATATACAATTAAGATATTAGATAGAAAGGTAAAAGGTGATAAACAATGAATATTACCAATGACATTATATATGTAGGAGTAAATGACAGGAAAATTGATTTGTTTGAGGGTCAATATCCTGTACCAAAAGGTATGTGCTATAATTCCTATGTTATAATGGATGACAAGATAGCAGTTATGGATACTGTGGAGGCTAATTTTACACATGAATGGTTGGACAATCTTGCTGAAGCATTACATGGCCGTAAGCCGGATTATTTAATTGTACAACATATGGAGCCGGATCACTCTGCTAATATATACAACTTCATGCAAACTTATCCAGATGCTGTTATAGTAGGAAATACAAAGACTTTTACAATGATTGATAATTTCTTTGACATGAACTTGGATAATCATAAGCTTTTGGTCGAAAATGGTGGAACCCTTTCACTTGGGAAGCATGAACTGACATTTATATTTGCTCCTATGGTACATTGGCCAGAAGTTATGCTTACCTATGATGCAAAGGATAAGGTGTTATTCTCAGCGGATGCCTTTGGTAAATTTGGAACATTCGACGCGGATGAAGACTGGGATGATGAAGCGCGCCGTTATTATATCGGCATCGTAGGTAAATATGGTGCACAGGTGCAGGCAGTGTTGAAAAAGGTAGCAGCCCTGGATATTCAGAAAATCTGCTCCCTACATGGTCCAGTGTTACAAGAAAATCTAGGACATTACTTAAGTCTTTATGACACCTGGTCTTCCTATGGAGTAGAAAGCGAGGGAATCCTTGTAGCTTATACCTCAATTTATGGACATACTAAAAAAGTTGTGGAACTATTGGTGGAAAACCTGAAAGCCAAAGGCTGTCCAAAGGTTGAAGTATGTGATTTGGCAAGAACGGATATCTCTTTTGCGGTAGCCAATGCTTTTCGCTATGGGAAAATTGTTTTGGCAACCACTACCTATAATGCAGGAATCTTTCCTTATATGAGAGATTTTATTGAACACCTGACAGCAAGGAATTTCCAGAATCGTACCGTGGGCTTAGTTGAAAATGGTTCCTGGGCACCAACTGCTGCAAAGGTTATGAAGGAGGGGTTGTCTGGTTGCAAAAATATTACCTGGTTGGATACAACAGTTCATATTAAATCTGCGTATAAACAGGAAAATAAGGATCAGATAGAAGCCATGGCGAAGGAACTATGCCGTGATTATATTGCCCGTTCCAGTGATACAGCTAATAAGAGTGATATGTCCGCTCTATTTAAGATAGGATATGGCCTATATGTAGTAACTTGTAATGATGGTAAGAAAGATAATGGATTGATTGTGAATACCGTAACTCAGGTGACAGATAGTCCAAACCGTATTGCTGTCATTATTAATAAAGCAAACTATTCTCACCATGTTATAAAAAATACAGGTATTATGAATGTAAACTGTCTGTCTGTGGAAGCTCCATTTAAAGTGTTTGAGACATTTGGCTTCCAAAGTGGCAGAAATGTAGATAAATTTGAAGGTATGAGCACCGTTCGTTCGGACAATGGTCTTGTGATTCTTTCCAATTACATCAATGCTTCTCTTTCCTTAAAGCTGGAAGAGTATGTGGATGTGGATACTCACGGTATGTTTATATGTAGTGTGACAGAAGCCAGAGTGATGAGTGACAAGGAGACGATGACCTACACTTATTATCAGAAAAATGTTAAGCCAAAGCCACAGACGGAAGGAAAGAAAGGTTTTGTGTGCAAGATTTGCGGATATATTTATGAGGGAGATGTACTCCCAGAGGATTTCATCTGCCCATTATGTAAGCATGGAGCGGCTGATTTTGAACCAATACAATAATAAGAACACAGGAGATTATTGTGAAAAAAACAGTAATCTCCTGTTTTATGGTTTAGTGATGTAATCAGCTTTTTCCTGTGTTATAATAAAAAATAACTAAGAATTTGAATATTGTTCATACTATTACATAAATGAAGATAAATTCACATGTTAGATAGTCATTACTGCTTTGTCTGTAGGAAAAGAGTAATCAATTAATATAAAAGGAGATTAGGATGGGAAGAAATATTAAAAATAGTAGTGAATTAACAGAATTAGATGCATATGAGTTAGTAAAAGAAGAACAACTGAAGGACTTAAACAGTTTAGGCCTCTTATTTCGGCATAAAAAGACAGGAGCCAGAGTGTTGGTAATTTCCAATGATGATAATAATAAGGTATTTTCTATTGGATTTCGGACACCGCCACAAGATTCTACAGGGGTTCCTCATATTATTGAGCATTCAGTATTATGTGGTTCTAAAGAATTTCCTGCAAAAGACCCATTTGTAGAGCTTGTTAAAGGTTCTTTAAATACCTTTTTGAATGCTATGACATATTCTGACAAAACTCTTTATCCAGTTGCCAGCTGTAACGACAAGGATTTTCAGAATTTGATGCATGTTTATATGGATGCCGTATTGTATCCTAATATTTATCATAGAGACGAGATATTTAGACAGGAAGGTTGGCATTATGAACTGGAAAGTTTAGAAGGTGAACTGACCTATAATGGAGTTGTATATAATGAGATGAAGGGTGTATTTTCCTCCCCTGAACAGCAATTATTCCGAGTGATTCAACAGTCTCTTTTCCCGGATACCACCTACGGTGTGGAATCAGGAGGAGATCCTGCTTTTATACCTGACCTGACTTATGAGGATTTTCTGGCTTTTCATAAGAAATACTATCATCCTTCCAACAGTTACATCTATCTATATGGAGATTTGGATGTGGAGGAAAAACTGGATTGGTTAGATGTAAAATATCTATCCGATTTTGGGAATGAGCCAGTGGACTCTGAGATTAAGAAGCAGCAACCATTTGATCAAATAAAGGAAATAGTAGATTATTACAGTGTTGCGGAAGGTGAGGATACTGAAGGCAAAACCTATTTCAGCTACAATACTGTTGTGGAAACCAGCTTGGACAAGGAATTATACTTAGCATTTCAGATTCTTGATTATGTTTTGCTTAGTGCGCCTGGTGCTCCGGTAAAGCAGGCGTTAATCAATGCTGGCGTAGGTAAAGATGTATTAAGTGGATTTGAAAACGGAATTCTTCAGCCTTATTTTTCTATCATTGCAAAGAATGCCAAGGCTAATCAACTTCCGGATTTCTTGTCAGTAATTCGATCCACTCTAAAGGATCTGGTTCAAAATGG
>JAEYPA010000150.1 GCA_023411225.1 Bacillota bacterium | reverse complement strand
ACAGCGGCTACTATGATTTAGCCATTGCCTATCAGTCAGTGTACGTCAACTATTGAACGCGCCGTGTACCGAACGGTACGCACGGTGTGGTGAGAGGACGGGAGTTAGTCACTCCCTCCTACTCGATGTTTATCTTAGCAATTCAAATCTATCGATAAAAAGTCTCCAAAGGCTTCGAACACACTATCAGATAAATTTAAGGAGGAGTACAAATGGTAGCACAAATGTTTGCCGTTCTTATTTTTGTTGTAATGTTCGCTCTAATTATTACAGAAAAATTCGAACGGCATATCATTACTCTGTGCAGTGCATTATTGGCACTGCTTGTTGTATTTGGCGGCTGTATGCAAAATGTAGACGCGATCATAGATACAATAAATGTACATACGATATTCAGACTGGATTTTTGGTATCATACTGGAACAACAGTTGAGACTTCCAGTGGAATTAACTGGGAAACCATTATATTTATTGCAGGTATGATGATTATGGTGGAGGGAATGGCCAGAGTGGGTTTTTTTAGATGGCTCTGTATGCAAATTGCGAATATCGTACATTACAAAACCATTCCTATCTTTATCACTTTTATGCTAATGTCTGCTATTCTCGCTATGTTTATTGACAGCATTACAGTTATTTTATTTTTGGCCGCCGTAACGGTAGAATTGGCACAATTATTGAAGTTTAATCCGGTACCTATGATCTTAGCGGAGATTTTCTGTGCCAATTTAGGCGGCTCTGCCACAATGTGTGGAGATCCACCCAATATTATTATTGGAACATCATTGGGGTATTCCTTTGGTGATTTTATTGTCAACACAGGTGTTATGGCAGGAATCAGTTTGATTCTTGTAATTTTCTATTTTTATTTTGCGTTTAAAAAGGAATTAAAGCAGTCATCCTTTAAAATTAAAATAGAGGACTATCCGAATCCTAAAGAAGCCATAACAGATAAAAAGAGCTTTGTTATAAGCAGCCTAATTTTCTTATGTGCCATTGTATTATTGGTTACTCATGCTCAGACTGGTTTAACGGTTGCCTTTATTGGCACTTTTATTGCCTTAGTTACCCTACTAACGGCTCCAAGACATATAGGAGATATTGTAAAAAAGGTTGATTACAAGACACTATTGTTCTTTATTGGTTTATTTATTGTAGTTGGTGGTCTGGAGCAGACAGGAGTTCTCGACATTGTAGCATCCTTTATAGGGAAAATCAGCGGAGGCAATGTAATGCTGATGATTGCCATTATCTTATGGGTATCTGCTATAGCAAGTGCGTTTGTGGACAACATTCCATTTGCCGCAACTATGATTCCTGTTATAAAGAGTTTATCCGCTACGCAAAATACAAACCTTTCTGTGCTGGTTTGGGCATTATCCATGGGTACAGATATAGGAGGAAGTGCTACTCCAATTGGAGCTTCTGCCAATGTAGTAGGGACCTCAGTGGCAGCTAAGTCGGGACATCCTATTAGCTGGGGAAGGTACTGTAAGAAGTTGGTACCGGCCACTTTTTTGGTATTAATGGTTTCTATGATAATCATTTTTGTACGATATTAGTAAGGAGGAGAACATATGTCAAAACAGTTGATTATTTCTGTAGGTCGTGAGTATGGAAGCGGTGGTCATGAAATCGCCGAGAGATTGTCGAAGGTGTTTGATCTTCCTTTCTATGATTACAACCTCTTAAGAGAAATGGCTAAGGAGAAGGACTGGGACGTAGAGGACTTAGAAAAATACGATGAGATTCCCAAGAATAAGCTATTTTCCAGAAAAATAAGAGGGTACAGCAATTCGCCTCAGGAGATTATTGCTCATCTACAATTTGAATACATGGAAAATATGGCAAAGGAGGGGAATTCCTTTGTTGTGGTAGGACGATGCTCTGAAACGGTTCTAAGAAATTATGAAGGTTTAATTACCATCTTTGTAACAGGTGATATGGAGGCAAAGATTGATCGTATTGTAGGTATTAAAAAAATATCTAGAAAAGAAGCTGAAGCAATGATTGTCCATACGAATAAAAAGAGAAAAGAGTATCATAATTATTACTGTACAGATAAATGGGGTGACTCTAGAAATTATGATATTACAATTAACAGTAGTAAATTAGGAGAAGAAAAGACGGCTGAGGTACTTGCGTCCTATATAAAAGAAAGAATAAAAGAATAAAGGAATGAAATCAGAGGCTGTCAAAGTAAAATGACAGCCTCTGATTGATTCCTCGGTGTTTAACATCCGATTATTAACGCCTTTTCTAAGACATTTAGAATATTTGGCTTACTAGTTCCGTTTTTGACACCGCAGGATGTCATCAAACAAGTGATAAGGGCTACAATTGTATATACACTTTTGAATGGACAAATGTTGCAAAAGAATTTACATCTATAGGATATGAGAATCCTTGGAATAAGATAAATCAATACGGGTAACAAATAACAATATAATAGGAAAGGAGGTTATATTATGCCAAAGGATAGCCAACCGGACAACAAGATAGCCCGTATGGAAAAATGTAATGGTCAGACTCCGATTACAAAAGAAAATCAAAATAAAAATCCTAATGCGAAACGAAAATCCATTAAACATAATGATGTTTAGTAATCAGAATGTTTTCGACAGAAAAATTGAAATGGATAGTTATAAAGGTATTACTAGGAAATTTCCTGGCAATGCCTTTTTGTTATAATTTGTTTATATTTGTGTAATTATATATTTTGATTTTTATGTTACATTATAGTTACGGCGCTAGATTATTATGAAATAGTATAGGAGATTATCTAATGTGGTTAAAGAAAATGAAGAAAAAGAAGATTCAATTTTTCATTATTACGTTAATTCTACTTATGGCAACGGCAATTCTTCAAGCCTGTATCTCTCTTGCCTGGGAGACACAGAACTTTGTGGATGAATACTATAATGTAAAAAACTGTCCCATGTATTTTGCAATCCGCAGTGACGATCAGGGGAAAGAATTATTGGAAGCAGAAGCAGAGGCTATGAAGCTAATTGATAGAATCGAGACAGGTGAAGCCAAATATGTCGAATCTAATTTCTATCGTGGAACTACAAAGTTACATAATGAATCCACATTTGTGTATGAATTAAATGATAAAGCTTCCTTAGGATATCCAATTGAGGTGCTTGAGGGAGAAAACAAGAAGGGCCCGGGAAATAATGAAATATGGATTTCTCATATCTATGCGAATGCATTCGATGTTGCAGTAGGAGATCAGATCTCTATTGGTCAAAAGGATACTGTTTTGTATACTGTATCAGCCATTGTCAGTACACCGGAAAGTAGTTCAGGATTTGTTGATGTTTATCCATTTTATGTGAATAATAAAACACTACAGGGGATTACAGGAAAGCAGGTCTATACTGTTAGAATCTATGCTAAGGATGAGAACACTAGCATAAAACAGATGAATGACTCCTTTCCCAAAGAGTATACTGCAAAGATATTAGCTTTTGTTGACCGGGATGTTTTCAAAATGTGCTTATCCATTCTATCTGGTATCTTTGGAGGGGTAGGAATTGCTGCAGCATTGGTCATCTTTATCGTATCGATTGTGATTATTCGTTATATGATACGAGCCACAATTGCCAAAGAGTATAAAATGATTGGTATCTATAAGGCACAAGGCAAAACGAATACGGAGATAAAAAAGATTTACTATAACTGCTATTTGACAGCTGGAGTAATCGGTATACTAATCGGCCTCTTTGTGGGTAGACCATTCGCGGAATATCTAAGTAATACCGTATTAGGCGGAATTAAAGGATTTCATTTGACGGGTATCTCTTACTGTATTAGCCTGCTCGTTGTAATTTCAATGAGTATAGTACTGGCACTGAATATATGGAGGGAATTAAAGAAAATCACTAAGATTACCCCTGTTCAAGCTATGGCAGTGGGAAGTGCTTCCTCCAAAAAGACAATGTGTAAGTCTCTAATACCAAATGCACATTCTTCCTTTACCATGGCGGTAAATGGGATCTTTAAAAAACGTAGCATGAGTGTTCTGGTAATTTTAATTCTGACAGTATCCTTCTTTCTATGTTTGTTAGCCTGTTCTGTTTCTCTAACCTTAGATCATTATGCAGAGGATAAGGAGATATGGGAGAATCTACCAAATTATAGCGGATATGTGAATATTGTAGATGACGAAAAGGTCATAGAGTATATGAAACAGTCATCTTATGTGAAAGACGTTGTGGCTATGAGCCTTGAGAAGGATTATACGAACCTAGTATTTGAGGACACTGATATGACTGCCAATAGAGCAAATCCAATGATCTATAGTGACTTTACCGAGAAAAGATATGAGGAAGTACCATTTACGAAGGGAAGAATTTGTGTCAATCCCCATGAGATTACTTGTTCGGAGAAGTTTCTTAAAGAGGTAAATAAATCGGTAGGTGAATATCTGGAAATTAAATCCGGAGATAAAAAGATTGATTTCCTGATTTCAGGAAGCTACTCTGCTATGACGAGAGGAGGAACTTCTTTTTACATAAAAGAAAAGGATATCCGTGAGCTAGGGTTAACATGTGATTTGACAACAGTGCTCTTTTTCTTAAAGGATGGCATATCCTATGAACAATTTGAAACAGAGTTTGAAAAGCAATTTCCAAAGTCCAGAATCTTTAAAGAGTTTGACTTTATTAAACAGGAAGGTGATACGGTCAGAAGTATTGCGAATCCGATATGTATTGTAATTTTTGCTGCTTTTGCAGCATTCAGTATTCTTAATATTATCAATCTAATTTACGGTCAAATTAGAGAAAATCGCAAGAAATACGGCATTCTGAAAGCATATGGTTTCACCACCGGATATCTTTACCGACAAAACATAATACAGATGACTATTTTATCAATAGTTGCAATTGGACTTACCATTATTCTACAAGAATTTGCATCACCTAAGATCTTCTCTCTTGCTTGTGGATTGAATTACATCTATAAGCCGGCATGGCTGACGGTATTGGTATGTTGTGGAATGTATGGGGTTATTATGGTGCTGACAATAATAATGCTTTTACCGATTAGAAAAATTACACCGGTAGAGTTAATGGAAGAATAGGGAGTGGTAAAATATGAAGAAGATTATAATTGAGACAAAAAATTTGTGTAAAAGCTTTGCAATTGGAAAAACCTCCAATAATGTGTTGAAAAATATAAATTTGTCTATTTACGAAGGAGATTTTACCATTATAATGGGAAGTAGTGGAAGCGGTAAATCTACCTTGCTCTATTCCTTATCCACTATGGATCGTCCGACCTCAGGGCAGGTTTTGATACAGGGGGAGGATGTAACCAAACTGGATCAAATTAGCATCGCATCTATCAGAAAGAGGAAGTTGTCTTTTATCTTTCAAAGTAGTAATTTGCTGACAGATATGAGTGTCTTTGAAAACATTGCCTATTGTGGATATGGGGTGTCTGGTAAGGCATCTATAAACAAAAAAACCTGGGAGTTACTTGATCGATTTGCACTAAGAGAAGCTGCATCAAAATATCCATCTGAACTTTCAGGTGGTATGCAACAGAGGGTAGCCATAGCTAGAGCATTAATTTGTGGGGCTGACATTATATTTGGAGATGAGCCTACTGGTTCCTTAAATTCTGCTATGGGATGTCAGGTATTAGATATTATGACTTCTATTAATGCAGAAGGGCAGACCATTGTGATGGTTACCCATGACCTAAAAGCGGCTGCCAGAGCATCTAGACTACTATATCTGGAAGATGGTAGGATTGTTGGTGATCTAAATCTCGGACAATATACAGAAGAAAGTAGAAAAGATAGAGAGAACACGATTTATGGTTTTTTAAAAGAACATAATTGGTAAACGAAGAGGGGGCATAGAATGGCAAATGAAAGAATTCTTCTAATTGAAGATGATATGGATCTGCGGCATATTATCTGTAATTACCTAACGAAAGCCGGATATGAAGTAAGGCAGGCAATAGACGGAGAGGAAGGTATCAAACAAGCGGAGCACTATCAACCTACCTTAATATTATTAGATTTGATGCTTCCTAAGGTAGATGGTTTTGAGGTTTGCCGACATATTCGAAGCTATTCGACAGCTCCTATCATGATTCTATCTGCAAAAAGTAGTGATATGGACAAAATGTTATCTCTTGGGATAGGAGCAGATGATTATCTGACGAAACCATTTTCCATGTTGGAGTTGGAAGCCAGGATGAAATCTCATATTCGAAGATATACAGCGTTTTCAAAACCACAGGATACTTCTCATATTAGGGTTATGGGGGAAGTAGTCATTGACTCCTTAGCGTATACGTTACAGGTATGTGGAAAGAATGTGGAATTGACTAGCAGGGAGTTTCGACTTTTAGATTTCTTAGCTTCCCATCCTTCCCAAGTTTTTACCAAGGAACAGCTACTGGACCAAGTATGGGGATATGCAGATTATGTTGATATTAATACAATTACGGTTTATATTGGGCGCATACGAGAAAAGATGACCAATGCAGGTGCTTGTTACATAAAGACAGTATGGGGAGCTGGTTATAAGTGGGAGATATAATTCGAAGAAAGATAGCCCAGTATACTGCAATCATTATAGGAATCCTTACTGCTTCACTGGTGGCAGTCGGAGTATTGATTTGGGAGTATCAAAAACTTAATATAGAGGATGGCGACATCCGAATAAAAGTGAATCAACTCATCAATCAGTTGGAACAAAGCAAAGAGGATAAGGTTACGTTGGAGTTTGAGCTCCCTTATTGTGTGTTGGATGAGAATGGAATTGTACAGATCAGTACATTGGAGGATTACCCATATGGAATACTAATAGACTGGCATACCTTGGGAGGTGTTAATCGATACCTTGTACCAATTAATAAAAGTGGTGGAGGTAAATGGATGATTTTTGTGGATTGTGTGGCATATCAGGAACATATAGCGAAGAGAAATCTATGGAAGTTAATGACTATCCCTGTATCTATTTGGGGGCTCCTGCTTATTCTCCTATGGAGAATAAGAAAGATAGAAAAAGAGGACATTTGGATGCCAGTAAAGCAGCTACATGATGCAACCAAATCCATGTTGGAGAAGAAAGCTGACGTAGAAGTAAAATATGACTATACTGGTGAGATTGGTATGTTATGTCATGATTTTGAGCGAATGAGAGAAGAAGTATTAGACAGCTATAAAAGGGATATTCAAGTACGAGAGAAGGAAAAAGTCATGTATGCCAGTATTTCACATGACTTAAAAACACCTTTAGCTTCTGTGACAGGGTATCTGGAAGAAATTCTTTTTGATGTGGCACAGACACAGTCGGAAATAAAAGCATCTGCCAATCAGGCATTAAATAAAGCAGTAATCATAAATAAATTAATAGATGATATATTAGAACATTCTAAAGCACAACTGAATGAATTGTCCATCCACAAACAAGAGGTATACGCAAAGGACTATTTTAAAGAATTGCTAAGTGAATATGCCTTGGATGCCAAACGAAAGAAGTATACATTTACCTATAATCTACCTGCTAATGTACTAATTATGATTGATAAGGAACGAATTGCAGAAGTGATGCAGAACCTAATTAATAATGCCGAGAAATATGCTAAAGATACGATATCTGTCGAAGTAAATTTTGAATCCATTATGGGGCAAGAACCAATGTTAATTGTTAGCGTGAAAGATTATGGAAGAGGGATTGAAGCCGCAGACTTACCGTTTATTTTTGATATGTTCTATCGAGGTAACAAGGCCAGAACCTCTGATATAACAGGCTCTGGTTTAGGCCTTAATATATCTAAATATATTGTAGAGCAACATAATGGACAGATGGAATGTGATAGTATAGTGGGTGTGGGGACGACAATTTCTTTTTCTATCCCTTATATGTAGAAGATATTTTTTGAGATTGGATGATGAATTCTTACCAGCCAAATAAGAACAGGAAAAGACAGGAATTCTTCCAACTCAAGAATTATAATTTGATTGTAAGTAATAAATATTAAGGAGGGAAATAGAAGATGGAATACGATAAAGTAGTTCAAGAGAGAAGAAGCATTAGAAAGTTTAAAAAAGAATTTGTTGAAAAAGAAAAAATCGAAAAAATAATTGAGTGTGCAAGGCTCTGCCAATCTGCAAAGAATAGACAACCTTGGAAGTTTATAATTTTAGAGAATAAGGAGAAAGATCAAATTGCTAATATCATGCTGGATCTTTTTAAACAAAAGGATATAGAAATGCCAGGATATATGAATAGCTCTCGAAATTCCGCTAATATTATTTTACAGGCACCTATATTAATACTTGTTTATAGGGAGAAAGATGATAATTGGTTGTTTCCTGATATACTTTCCATTGGAGCGGCGATTGAACACATGTGTCTGGAAGCAGTAAATTTGCAGTTAGGAGCTCTATGGATTGGAGATGTTATGTATACCGAAGAAGAGATAAGAAAAAGTACAAGACATGAAGAACTTCAACTTGTAGCTGGAATCGCCATAGGTTATCCGGATGAGAAACCTAATCCAAGACCTCGAAAGCAGATTAATGAAATAATCGTACAGTAATTAAATGAAAACTATGCCTTTATGGTACATATCCATTACCTTTAGTGCTCTAATGACCCAACTCAGATGAAGAGTTTTGCATGGAAAACTCTTTTTTTTTATTATTTTTTAAAATGTAACAAATGTTACAGAATTAAAATGACAGATACGTTATCATAAGCACATCGAAGCAAACAAAAAACTTTTAAAGGAGAGTATGGTATGAAAGAAAATATGTTTTGTTATCAATGTCAGGAAACTGCAGGTAATAAAGGTTGTACCAAAGCAGGGGTTTGCGGTAAGAGTGCTGACCTTGCCAATATGCAGGATTTATTAATCTATGTAACAAAGGGATTATCTGAGGTTACAACTAGATTACGTAAAGAAGGAAAATCTATTTCAAAAGAGGTAAATCATTATGTAACACTAAACTTATTTACTACTATCACAAATGCAAACTTTGATGATGAAGTATTCTACGAAAGAGTAAAAGAAACCTTATCACTTAAGAATAAATTAATGGAACAACTATCAGGTAAAGAAGCTTTATCTGAAGCTGCTACTTGGGATGTTGAAGAAAATACAAAATCCGGATTGCTTGCAACATTAAAAAATATCGTATCCGGAAATAACAGTGGAGCTGAAGTAAATGCAATGTTAAAAGCAAAAGCAGAATCCAAAGAAGTTGGTGTTCTCGCCACTGAAAATGAAGACGTTCGTTCATTAAGAGAATTGATCACTTACGGATTAAAAGGCTTATCTGCATACTCTAAGCATGCCAATGCATTAGGATATGACAATGAAGAAATTGATGCATTTATGCAGGAGACCTTAGCTAAACTATTAGATGATTCTTTAACAGCGGATGATCTGGTAGCACTTACCTTAGAAACTGGTAAGTTTGGTGTAGATGGTATGGCTCTTTTAGATACTGCCAATACTAGCACGTATGGTAACCCAGAGATTACTAAGGTAAACATTGGCGTTGGCAAAAACCCTGGTATTCTAGTATCTGGTCATGATCTTTCCGATATCGAACAGTTATTGATCCAAACTCAGGGAACTGGTGTAGATGTATATACTCATTCCGAGATGTTACCAGCACACTACTATCCAAACCTGAAGAAATACACCAACTTAGTAGGTAACTACGGTAATGCTTGGTGGAAACAGAAAGAAGAATTTGAATCCTTTAACGGACCAATCCTAATGACCACTAACTGTATTGTTCCTCCAAAGGATTCCTATAAGAGCAGAATGTTCACCACTGGTGCAGCAGGCTATGCAGGTTGTAAGCACATTGAAGGTGAATCCGGTTCCAAGAAGGATTTCTCAGAAATCATCGAGTTAGCTAAGACTTGTGCTGCTCCAACAGAGATTGAGACAGGAGAAATCATCGGTGGATTTGCTCATGAGCAGGTATTTGCCTTAGCAGATACTGTAGTAGAGGCTGTAAAATCCGGTGCTATTAAGAAATTCGTAGTAATGGCAGGCTGTGATGGACGTGCTACAAAACGTAACTACTACACTGATTTTGCAAAAGCCCTTCCAAAGGATACTGTAATCCTGACTGCAGGTTGTGCAAAATACAAATATAACAAGCTTGACTTAGGAGATATCGGTGGAATTCCTAGAGTATTAGATGCCGGTCAGTGTAATGACTCCTACTCCTTGGCCTTAATTGCACTTAAATTAAAAGAGGTATTTGGACTTGCTGACATCAATGAGCTTCCAATTATCTATAACATTGCATGGTATGAACAAAAGGCCGTTATTGTATTACTATCCTTACTATACCTAGGAGTGAAAGAGATTCACTTAGGGCCAACACTTCCTGCATTCCTTTCTCCAAATGTAGCAAAGGTATTAGTAGAGAACTTTGGAATCGCCGGAATCTCTACTGTAGAAGAGGATATGGAGTTGTTCTTTGGTGAAGAAGTAAAGACTGCAAAAGCAGAAGAAGGTGTTCTTTCTAAAGATATGACGATTGGTGACATCTTAAGAGCAAATCCTGGTAATGCAGATGTATTGTTAGCAGCTGGAATGCATTGTCTTGGATGTCCATCCTCTCAAATGGAAACTTTAGCAGAAGCTTGTATGGTGCATGGAATGGATGCAGATGAAATTTTATCAAAATTAAATAAATAATAGATTAGAAAATCCCCTTTCCAATGGTTCTATGGAAAGGGGATTTTTGTAGAAACCATTATAATTCTTAAAATCGACTCCAGTCGTTATGAATACATAATACTAGAGGTTAATTGTAGGAGGTTGTTTTGGGTAGTATAACTTACTTTTGCTGTAATTTTAATTACAGGAAATGTCGATAAATACATTATTAATGCAAATACAATAATAAGGGAGGTGTTTTATGAAAAATAGAATGACAAAATATGTTGTGCTCTCTATAATAATCGTTCTTACTACTGTAGTGATTAACTTAATACTGTCTAGGGAAGGCAACAGACACTATATTTCAATGAATCAAGGCTGGCAGGTTAATGTTAATGGTGAAGTCTATGAAAATGTGGACCTAAAAACCTTTCACTTTGAGCTACTGAACGGTGGAGATAGTATTATATTAGAAAATAAGATTCCTAATATTAAGATATTAAATCCAGTATTAAAACTTTACACGTTACATGCTGAAATAAATGTCTTTTTAGAGGGAAAACAAATCTATTCCTATGGTAGTCAGTTAAGAAAAGAAAATAAACTTTTAGGTTATGGATTTCATTCTATTTATTTAGATGATAATTATGGAAATAAAAATCTTAAAATAGAGCTCATAGCAACGGAAAATGAATCATTTGGTTCCGTTGCCACACCCCAGCTATACAATTCTTATTATATCGTTAAGGATTATGTTAGAGAACATGTAATACCTTTGTCAATCAATCTCTTCTTAATTGTATTTGGTATCTGCTTTATATTTATTGCCTGCATAATAACTGACATCAAAGGACGGAGATCAAGGCTTGCATATCTCGCAATTTTTTCCATCACTGTAGGACTTTGGTCAATCTGCAACTATGATCTTATCGGTCTATTTGCCTATGACAAAAGAGTTAAGGCATACTTGGAATATGGATCTCTATATATAGCGCCTATTTTTGCTTTATTGTATTTTAAAGGTGCTATAGTAGACAGGACTAAGAAATATTTCATTCGAATTTTTAATTTCATACTGGGAGCACAGATTTTATATACTGGTATTGTTTTTTTATTGCAAATACTGAATATTCGACATTTTCCATCAATGATAAGAGTCGAGCATATTCTAATGCTATTGATGGTTGTTTATTTCATAGTTATCTGCTGTCATAATATGATTAAGAGATTAACTGTCAATCCTACTTATCTAGTTGGTGTAATCGTTATAACTATATTTGTCATAGTAGATGGTCTTAACTTATATATCTTAAGGTACACGAAACTGACAAATTTTGGACATTATAATAGCCATATTTGTCTAGGAATGCTTATATTTATTGTTATTATATTTATGGATTATGGATTTGATATGGCGAAAATAGTGTATCTGGAAGCACGAAAAGAGTTACTGGAATACTTTGCATATACCGATGTACTTACCGAGGTGGCTAATCGTCGTTCTTGTGAGGAAACCTTCGAAGAACTGGCAAATAGCAAGGAAAGGTTTGGAATTCTCAACTTAGATCTCAATAATTTTAAAATGATCAATGATGTATATGGGCATAAGGAAGGAGACCGTGCTCTACAGGTATTTGCCTCTATACTAAAGACTACATTTGGAGAGACAGGCGTGGTTGGAAGAATGGGTGGAGATGAGTTTATTGTCATCTTTAAATCCCTAGAGAATGTGAACATAAATAATCTTTTGAAAGAATTCATACAGAACATCCAGAAAAGCAATCAAGAGAATGAGGTTAAAATAGATCCGGCTTTTGGGTATTGTTGCAGCGATGAAAAAGAAGGGGCTTCAGTACAGGAAATATTCATTATAGCCGATCATCGAATGTATGAGATGAAAGATAAAATAAAAAGATCAAAGAGTAAAGACATAGAGTAAATACATAGAGATTATACTGAGTGGCTGTATCAGAGGGTACAGCTACTTTTTAATAGTATAGAGTTGGAGTTTAAGGTATACTTCCTCCATAATTCCTATAATCGTATTGACAAAGTAAAATTATATCTATATAATAAGAATGATTCAGTACTTTAAAGCATTAATACATAAATGCACTAATACGTAATAGTATTAATGTGTAAAATCAAAATAAAATATTGTCATAATGATTGGGTGGAAGGAGAATAGTAATGTTTATAAAGGTTTTGTTGCTAGTTGTATTTTTTGGGATAATGGTTGCAGTTGGCCTTGTATGCCGAAAAAAGGCGACTAATGTTAATGAATTTGTATTAGGGGGTAGAAATGTTGGTGCGTGGCTGACTGCCTTTGCTTACGGAACCTCTTATTTTTCTGCGGTAATCTTTGTAGGGTATGCAGGACAGTTCGGATGGAAATATGGCGTAGCTGCTACTTGGATTGGTATTGGTAATGCTGTGATAGGAACACTGCTGGCTTGGGTTATATTAGGTAAGAGAACCAGAATCATGACGCATCATTTGGAAAGCAAGACTATGCCTGAGTTTTTTGAAAAACGTTTCGGAAGTAAAGGCTTAAAGATGTTTGCTTCTCTTATCGTTTTTGTGTTTCTAATTCCTTATACAGCATCTTTATATAATGGTCTTTCTCGCTTGTTCGGTATGGCTTTTAATATAGATTATACTTATTGTGTAATAATTATGGCAGTCCTTACCGGAGTTTATGTTATTGCTGGTGGTTATATGGCAACAGCAATTAATGACTTTATTCAAGGTATTATTATGTTAGGTGGTATAGTAGCAGTTATTGCATCTGTACTAAATCAAAATGGTGGCTTTACAGAGGCACTTCATAGCTTATCTCAAATATCAGATACCTCAGCTAATGCAGAAGCTGGGTCCTTTACTTCTATCTTTGGTCCCGACCCGATTAGTCTCTTGGGAGTTGTTATTTTAACCTCCTTAGGAACCTGGGGCTTACCACAGATGGTACATAAATTCTATGCAATTAAAGACTCAAAATCTATCAAGACAGGAACGATTATCTCCACATTATTTGCAGTTGTTGTAGCAGGTGGTTGTTATTTCCTCGGGGGATTTGGGCGTTTATATAATACTGTTGATATCGCTAAAGGTTATGATCAAATTATTCCTACAATGCTGTCTAGTCTGTCTGATTTACTGATAGGAATTGTAGTGATACTAGTATTATCTGCCTCCATGTCAACCTTATCTTCCTTAGTTCTTACCTCCAGTTCTACTCTTACCTTGGATTTTATTAAAGGTACCATAGTGAAGAATATGAAGGAGAAATCACAGCTGTTTGTTATGAGAATTTTTATTGCAATATTTATTGTTATTTCAGTGGTAATAGCTATTGTGCAGTATAAATCTAAGGTAACATTTATTGCACAGCTTATGGGTGTATCTTGGGGTGCATTGGCTGGATCCTTCTTGGCACCATTCTTTTATGGATTGTTTTGGAAAAGGGTTAACAAGGCTTCCATTTATGCCTGTTTCATCTTTGCAAGTGGTTTTATTATGGTAAATATGATGTTTAACAGCATCTTCCCTAAAATATTGCAGTCTCCAATTAATGCAGGAGCTTTTGTAATGCTAGTTGGATTGATAATTGTTCCTATTGTTAGTCTTCTGACAGGAAAACCGGATAAAGAAGTAACCGATTATGCCTTTCAATGTCTCGATGTAGAAGAAAAGTAAATTGCAATATTCTCATTTTTATGAAAATTATCTTAATATGTAACTTAAAGAAACACGGAATAGACTCTAATCCGTGTTTTTTTGTGATAACAGGAGTGTATGGAACCTACATGATTGCATGATTCATGTATAATTTATTCTAATATTGCAAAAAACTATAATGTTTATATGAAGATTTCGGCTACTTGAAGGACACATGAAGACATATGGAATAGATTATGAATGAAAGTGAGGAATATCCATTGAACTTTTTTAATCAAACTGCTTTAAACGGTGATAATAACAAACGATTACAATCCTCCCGTCCTACCAATAGTGAAGGAACTGCAGCCTGGTCTGAGGATTCTGAAGTGATTCCAAGAAGTAAGGTTGAGATTCCGGATATATATGATGTGGAAGAAGCCAAAGACTGGGTAGATAATGGCAGTCGGTTGTAGGAGGGAACGTAATGGGAAAGACGATAATGACAGTGGATGGAAATACGGCAGCAGCCTATGTGGCTTATGGGTTTACTGAGGTTGCCGCTATATATCCGATTACGCCATCTTCCACTATGGCAGAGATTGTAGATGAATGGGCGGCCAAAGGTCGTAAAAACATGTTTGACCAAATTGTAGATGTAGTGGAAATGCAATCAGAGGCCGGAGCGGCAGGAGCTTTCCATGGTTCTCTTCAGGGTGGTGCTTTAACTACTACTTTTACTGCATCTCAAGGTTTATTATTAATGATTCCAAATCTATACAAGGTAGCAGGAGAACTCCTACCAGGAGTATTGCATGTCAGTGCCCGTGCTCTGGCAGCTCAAGCTCTTAATATCTTTGGAGATCATCAGGATGTTATGGCTGTTAGACAGACTGGCTGTGTGTTACTTGCATCCAATTCGGTTCAAGAGGTTATGGACCTGGCACCAGTTGCACATTTAGCTGCAATAAAAGGCCGCCTTCCAGTGGTGCATTTCTTTGATGGTTTCCGTACCAGTCATGAGATTCAGAAGGTTGAGGCTATGGAATATAGCGACTATAAGGGAATTTTGGATACGGAAGAGCTTAAACAGTTTCGTGAAAATAGTCTTTCTCCAAATCATCCTGTGACTCGTGG
>JAEYPA010000111.1 GCA_023411225.1 Bacillota bacterium | reverse complement strand
CAGTGGCTTTTATGATTTAGCCACAGCCTATCAGTCTGTGCACATCAACTATTGAAAGCGCCGTGTACCGATCGGTATGCACGGTGCTGAGAGAGGACGGGAGTTAGTCACTCCCTCCTACTCGATTATTAATAATATAATTTAATATTCTTCCTGCTTAAAAATGACTGATAAAGGCTATTATAGTCCAGAAATGAGTGATATAATTATTACAATAATTGAAAAGGACAGTTTAGTAAAGGAGTAAATACATGAAGTCAGTTACTTTAGGTAGTACTGGAATTACAGTAATCCAAAATGGTTTTGGTGCATTGCCTATTCAGCGTGATGATAGGAATACAGCAGTCAGAATTCTAAGACGGGCTTATGAAGGTGGCATGACATTTTTTGATACAGCAAGAGCTTATTCGGACAGTGAGGAAAAGATAGGGCAGGCGCTGTCTGATGTGAGAAAAAATATATACATTGCAACTAAGACTATGGCAATGACACCAGATGAGATGAAGGCCCAATTAGAGACCTCTTTAAAGTTACTTAAGACAGATTATGTTGATTTATATCAGTTTCACTGTGCAGGACAGGTATTTAAGCCAAATGACGGTACCGGGATGTACGAGTGTATGGAGGAATTTAAACGACAGGGAATGATTCGCCATATCGGTATTACAGCCCACAAAATTGGTATTGCCATGGATGCCGTGAGCAGTGGTCTATATGAAACAGTACAATTTCCATTTAGCTATCTTTCGAGCGATAAAGAGTTAGAACTAGTTTCGCTGTGTAAGCAAAAGAGCGTTGGATTTATCGCTATGAAGGGTCTGGCTGGTGGACTGATTAATAATTCACGGGCAGCGTTCGCCTATATCTCACAGTTTGACAATGTAGTCCCAATTTGGGGAATTCAGAAAGAATCTGAACTGGAAGAGTGGTTGTCTTATATAGATAATCCAGCCGTGATGGATGACGAAGTAAAAGCATTTATAGAAAAAGATAAGTTGGAACTGGATGGTAATTTCTGCCGTGGATGTGGCTATTGTATGCCATGTCCTCAGGGAATTATTATCAATCAATGTGCAAGAATATCTTTGATGCTTCGTCGAGCACCTTCTAAGGCATGGCTTTCAGAATATTGGCAGAATGCGATGAAAGACATAGAAAAATGTGTTGAGTGTGGGGCATGCATGTCAAAATGTCCATATGAACTAGATACACCTAATCTTCTTAAGAAAAACTATGAAGATTACAAAAAGGTTTTGGCTGGAGAGGTTAAAGTGGATTGACAAGAAACTCCTTATTAGAACTATTTATCTAATAAGGAGTTTCTTTATTATATTCTTCGCACATTCCTTTATCTAGAACAGGCACAACAGAAAATCATTCATTTATTAACTTTTTAAATTGCTCTTCCAATAACTGAGACGCCCAATCATACATATCCGTGGTGTCGTATTTTCTGTATTCACCTTCACAAGATGCTGTAATTAGAAAATAAATATCATACCATAAAGCTCTTCTTAGCTGATTAGCAGTCATAACACCAATATTATATCCTTTTTGGAAGTATGTATTATCTGAATAAGTACGGAATCCCACTTCTAAAAGAGGATCGCCCCAAATACTTCGTTCCCAGTCAATAATTCCAGTTATCAAAGCATCTTTTACAAAAATATTACCATCCCAGCAATCCCAATGGACCAGTCTTGGTTCTGTAATTTCGTCAAAAATAGGTTTGTCTTTTTTTAGGTAATCCATCAATGTAGGGATTGAGATTTTTAAATTTACATTACCATTTTGTGCATCTAAGAGACAAGCTTCCATTATTTTAAGAAAGGTAGAATACCACTCCTCGCCCTGTAATTCTGGGTTTCCAGGGTAACCAAAGCATGGACATTTTATTTCGTTTATTTTTCGATTAATTTTTCCAAATTCAATATTAATATTTGTAATTTGCTGTGAGGATAATGTGCTTTTGATGGCATTTAAGCTTTCTCCGCTTAATTTCTCCATGAAAAAATAAGGAGATTCACATATCGTACAAGTATCATCATAACCAAGCACATCTGGTAGAGGAATTCCAACAGCCTTTTTTGCTGTTTTCATAGATTCAACTTCACTGTACATGATATTTTTTTCATAAGTCATAACCCGTGTTTCTTTTAATGGTGCAATTTTTAATATGATTTCTTTATTATCATTTAAGCGGATTTCATAAGCTATATTAAAATAGCCCTCGGTAAGTTCCTTATAGCTTTCCATTTTCAATGGTTTGAAGAATTTATCTACCATCTTTGACAGGGTTTCTTCAGTTTGTTGGTTCTTTGTTAAACTATACATCCTGTATGATTCCTTTCGTATAATTTTTTCTATTATTCTACATATCACAACATTAGAATTCTATTCATTGATTTATGTAATCATCTATATTGGTTTTACCATAATATTTTCGATACTCAGAAGGTGAACAACCAAACTTTTCTTTGATTCCCTGATAAATAGGAACTGCGTTATGATATCCTACCATTTGGGCAATCTGTTCTACTGAATAATCAGAGCTACTCAAAAAGATGGAAGCTTTTTCTAAGCGGCTTTCTCGTAGTAAACCAAGAAAATTCATTTTACAATTTTCTTTAATAATACGACTCAAATAACTCTGATTGAAAGAAAATACACGGGATAGTTCTTCTAACGTGACGGTATCACTGTGTTCATAGATGTATTGTATAATCTCTCCAGTTTTTATAGAGCTATGTGCTAATTTATATCTGTGGCTACGATGTAAATTATTACTTCTTTCTAAAAAGATCATTAGTAGATCCAAGTAGCATGATATTGTTTCTTTGTAATAATTGTATTTCATATAATATTCTGTCATCAGTCTTTCAATAAGAATTTGTTCATCACTAGTACAGTTAATATAGTGTAAATAGTGATAATACTCTTTCTGTGGGGATTTTGCGTCGACAAAGAATTGAAACAAATCACTATCATGGTTCATCTTCTGAATGAAATTATATGAAAGTGCTGCTGGTGGAAGGATTATTTTAATTAGTATAGCCTGTTCATCTTCTTGCATAATAGCATGGATCACGTTTTGATTTAAAAGAAATAAATCGCCTTCATGTAAAACAATATAGTTATTTAGATTATCGATATATTGTTTGCAACTACCTTTATACATATAGAGAATCTCTACAAAATCATGTTGATGAAAGTACAAAGGTGTTCTTTTAATATGTACCTTGGCTGAAAAATCGTACTGTATTCGTGTTAATATTCTTTTTTCTGTTTTTATGTGTAATGTATCAGGAAATTGATAAATTCCTGTATCCAACATATGATTTATTTCGTCATTCAATTTATATTCATCCCGCATCACAATATCTAATTTACGGTCTATTCGCTTTGTTTCCAACTCTTTTGACATTAATAAGATTGAAGAAAACTTAGATTTATCGTCCATAATGTATATTTACCTCATTTCATATAATCAATTAATCATGGGTTGCCTTTATCTTTAAACCCTAACTCAGAGTTGTTTATATAACCAGAATTAAAATAGATAATATGCACACAATGATAAAGTTAACATATTTTGTTAAATTATATCATTATGTGCATATTATGTCTATTAATGATTATTAACTACGAAAAGGTGTTTGGCGAATGCAATCTGGATCTGCCTTGTCAGGTTCCAGATGTTTCATTGAACAAAGGGGAGATATGCATAAATCTAGGGCATAAACGAAAACTAAAATACAGGAGGTGATTATCATGTATTATTCAAGTGGTAATTATGAAGCATTTGCAAGACCTAAAAAGCCAGTCGGTGTCGATAGCAAATCTGCATACATTATCGGTAGTGGTTTAGCAGCGCTTACTGCAGCGTGTTATCTTGTGAGAGATGGACAAATGAAAGGTGAGCGAGTTCATATCCTAGAGAAGGAACCGATTCCAGGAGGTGCCTGCGACGGATACAAGTATGAAAATGTGGGTTATGTAATGCGTGGTGGACGAGAGATGGATAACCACTTTGAAGTCATGTGGGATCTATTTCATTCTATTCCGTCTATTGAAACAGAAGGAATCAGTGTACTTGATGAGTATTATTGGCTCAACAAAGAAGATCCCAACTACTCTCTTTGCCGTGCAACGGTAAACCGAGGTGAGGATGCACACACTGACGGAAAGTTTGACATCTCCGATAAAGGTGCTATGGAGATTATGAAGCTATTCTTTACTCCCAATGAAGATCTTCAAAACAAGCGTATCACCGACGTGTTCGATGACGAAGTATTTAAATCAAACTTCTGGCTGTATTGGCGTACTATGTTTGCTTTTGAAAACTGGCATAGTGCATTGGAAATGAAGCTGTATATTCAGCGTTTTATCCATCATATAGGTGGTTTGCCTGATTTTAAAGCATTACGTTTCACCAGATACAATCAGTATGAGTCCATGATTCTTCCAATGGTAAAGTATCTGGAAAGTTTTGAAGTTCAGTTCCACTATGGTGTAAAGGTTGTCAATGTACAATTTAACTGTACACCTGAAAAGAAGGTTGCAACTTGTATCGATATTCTTTGTGATGGGAAAGAAGATACCATTGATTTGACTGAGAATGATTTGGTGTTTATAACCAACGGTGGATGTGTTGAGAATTCCACGAAGGGTGACCAGAATACTCCTGCAGCTTTTAATACCGAGATTAAAGCTGGCGGCGGTTGGGATATGTGGAGAAAGATTGCAGCACAAGATCCTTCTTTTGGACATCCGGACAAATTCTGTTACGATCCTGAGCAGTCCAACTGGATGAGTGCAACTGTGGAGACACTGGATATGAGAATTATCCCTTATATAAAGAACATCTGTAAACGTGATCCATTTACGGGTAAAGTTGTTACCGGTGGCATCGTGTCGGTTAAGGACTCTTCTTGGTTACTAAGCTGGACCATTAATCGTCAGCCACAGTTCCGTTCACAGCCTAAGGACCACTGCCTTGTTTGGATTTACTCTCTGTTTACAGATAAGCCTGGTGACTATGTGAAGAAGTCTATGCGTGATTGCACCGGTAAGGAAATCTGTATGGAGTGGCTATACCATATTGGGGTTCCAGAAGATCAGATTGAGGATATGGCGGCAAACAGTGCCAATACCATTCCTGTAATGATGCCTTTTATTGATGCATTTTTCATGCCGAGAGCTTACGGAGATCGTCCGAATGTAGTTCCAGATGGAGCTGTAAACTTTGCCTTTCTAGGTCAGTTTGCAGAAACCCCACGTGACACCATCTTTACAACAGAGTACTCTATGAGGACTGGCATGGAAGCAGTATACACATTGTTAAATGTGGATCGTGGTGTTCCTGAAGTTTGGGGTAGCGTCTTCGATATTCGTGACCTATTAAATGCAACGGTACAGCTTCGGGATGGGAAGAAGCCTATTGATATGAAGTTGGGAATAAAGGAGAGAGTAGCTCTAAAAAAGATTCTTAAAAATATAGAGGGAACAGACATTGAGAAGTTACTAAAAGAGTACAACATTATTTAATTCCATAGGATGATGTAATATATTCGACCTGTGATATTGGTATATGTATGACAGGTCGTTTGTTATATTTTTGAATACACCTTATCTGGAAATAGCTTTATCTAAAGTTTTTTAGTAGTATGCCGATATGTAGACTAAATTAGGATTTATAAATATATGGAAAATGGAGTAAATAATATTAATAATGGGAGGTCTGATATGAGAATACAAGAACAGAACAGTTTATATACGACTAGTTATGAAGCAACTAAGGTGAATCGGGAGTATGAACCTTCTGGAAATAAGCAACATAAAAGTGAGATAATTGACATTTCTAATAAAACAGAGGATGCAGTTGTATTAGAGATTAGTGAAATTGGAAGAAGGGCAATACAATTAAAGGATAATTTTGAGGAACAAATTGTTCCTATTGATAACAAAATGGATTACTTACCAGCATATTCAGGTATATATGAGGCTGATAAAGCAATTGCATCTGCTGTAGAGAATTGTAGCAAAGAAGAACAGGCATTTGTGTATAATGTAATTCGTCAGAATTTCCTTCTTGACAACAGCGGTTCCATGACAGAGGAAGAAAGACAGGCCAATATTTCGCTGGGCATGAAAAAGGCGGAATATGTAGCGAACAATTTCATTTCTGAAGATAGTAAAAATGCATTTTTAGATGCTATGGAAACTGTAGCAAAATTAGCCACCGCTGGGAAAGCGGATGCAAGTGGTAATATAGACTATGGAGTAAAAAAGGGCAATTATTTAGGTCATGGTAGCAATTTGGTATATACCACAGATGGACTTGATATGATGAGGAGAATGAATAAGAAGGCTTATTCTGAGTATCAGAAGATTAGTTTAGAAAGTAGTAATGCAGACAGAGCGTTAAATACATTGAAATATATGACGAATTGGTATCTAGGTGCAGTCAAGTCATATCCTAATATGGTGGATGAATATTTAAAACAATCGGAGAAATACATAGATGGTAATGTGAAAGATCAAAAGTTAGATCATACTTTTGCTGATATTCGGACTGACAGTAAGTCAGCTTATCTTGAAAGCTTAAGGTCCTTTCAGACAAGCAACCCTCAATTTCTTTCTTCTGTTCTGAAAAAGGAATTAGCCTTACAGTTTTGGAGAAGAGTATAACCTTAATTCCTAATTTGATATTTGCTTTTATGCTTAAATTGTGCTATACTATATATAACAATATTATATACATAAAAAGAACCGTCTTAAAGAAGGGCTTTTAGTATTACGCTTAGCAGCGTTGTATGAAGAGCCCTTCTTTTTTTATAAGCCAAGTAAATATGGGGGTTACAATGTGTAATATTGTGAATATCAGATGTAAAATCTAACATGAAATATGGATTGTTTCTTTGCATCATTTAAGGTGCAAATAAGCATAAATCAAAGAACATGAGGAGGATCGAAATGGAAAATATTACTGTTCAAAAGCGTGATGCATCTGTAAAGGCAAAGCACCTGAGACGCCGTGGAATGATTCCGGGTAGTGTGTTTGGTAAATCCCTGCCGGAGTCAATTTCTATTCAAATGGAGGAAAGTGTAGCACGTAGATTGTACCGTCAGAAACGTGAGGGCAGCAAGCTATTCCTGAATATTGAAGGAGAGACAATTCCGGTTCAAATCAAGGAAAAATCTCTGAATATGTTAAAAGATGAAATCTTAGATATTAGCTTCCAAGCGTTAACAGCCAATGAAAAGGTTAATAGTGTCATTCATATCTTTCTTGCCAATGATGAGAAAATTGCTGGGCAGATAGAACGAATGTTGCTTGAAATTCCATATGCGTCCTTACCGGAACATATGATTGATACAATAACGATTGATCTTGATGGTATGAAAACGGGTACGACATTGACCGTTGGGGATATTCCGGAGCTTATAAGTGATAAAATCGAATTACAGGTAGATGCTGATGAGATAGTATTTCGTATTAGCGATAAATCACGCCATATATCAACACCATCAGAGGAATAAACAATAATTAATCTTTAAACAGCGAAAAGAGCTTAGAACGTTGTACACTTAGTGTTACACGGGAAAGCTCTTTTTTTAATGTATCACCATGTATCAAATGAGCGAGAAGTGGAATTGTAAGGGATACACAGTTTATATTTGCAGCTTTTTATTCCTCAGAGTTATCTGAGGCCTTTTATTTTACAGAAAACATAGTATAATAAGATAGAACGGGCGTTCGAGAAAGGAGGACATAGATGTCTGATAATAATCACATATACATTGCAATTGATCTCAAGTCTTTCTATGCCTCTGTAGAATGTGTAGAACGACAATTAGACCCATTAACTACCAATCTAGTAGTAGCAGATACCAGTCGTACCGAAAAGACCATCTGTCTTGCAGTATCTCCAGCATTAAAGTCTTATGGAATTCGGGGACGTGCAAGATTGTTTGAAGTGGTACAGCGAGTGAAAGAAGTTAATGCAGAGAGAAGGAGTAAGGCATCTGGGCGTAGGTTTACAGGTTCTTCTTATGATGCCAATAAGTTGAATTCCGAGTATGATCTTGAATTAACATATATAGCTGCACCACCAAGAATGGCACTGTATATGGAATATAGTACAAGAATCTATGGAATTTATTTAAAATATATTGCACCAGAAGATATTCATGTGTATTCAGTGGACGAGGTATTTATGGATGTTACACAATACCTGAAAACCTATGGTGTGTCAGCACATGAGCTGGTAATGAAGATAATTAAGGATGTACTAAAGGAAACAGGAATAACGGCGACTGCTGGAATCGGAACTAATCTCTATCTATGCAAGATAGCCATGGATATCGTAGCTAAGCGTGCTCCAGCAGATAAGGATGGTGTAAGAATCGCAGAGCTTAATGAAATGAGTTATCGAAGACTATTATGGAGCCATAAACCGTTAACTGCTTTTTGGCGTGTGGGTTGGGGATATGCCAAAAAGCTAGAGCAGATTGGGTTATACACCATGGGCGACATTGCCAGATGTTCAATTGGAAAATCTTCGGATTACTATAATGAAGATCTTCTATACAAGTTATTTGGAATCAATGCGGAGCTATTGATAGACCATGCATGGGGTTGGGAACCTTGTACAATTGCAGATATAAAGGGATACAAACCAAGTACAAACAGTTTAAATTCAGGGCAGGTACTACAATCCCCGTATGATTTTGTTAAGGGGAAATTGATTGTAAGAGAGATGACGGACCTTTTGGTATTGGATTTGGTAGATAAGGGACTTGTAACAGATCAAATGGTAGTTACCATTGGCTATGATATAGAGAGTCTAAGTAACCCGGATATACGAAAAAAGTATACCGGAGAAGTGACCACAGATCATTATGGTCGTAAAGTTCCAAAACATGCACATGGAACTGCTAACCTAGGCTTCCAGACCTCCTCAACAAGAATGATTATGGATGCAGTTATGAAACTATATGATGATATTGTTAATCCTGATTTATTAATTCGAAGAATCAATATTTCGGCCAATCGACTGGTAGAGGAAAAGTCAGTCAAAGAAGAGGAATCATTTGTTCAGTTAGATTTATTTACGGATTATAAGGCAGAACAAAAGAAAAAACAGGAAAAGGAAGCTTCTTTAGAAAAGGAAAAGAAATTACAAAAAGCTATGTTGGATGTAAAAAAGAAGTATGGAAAAAATGCAATTTTAAAGGGAACCAACTTGGAGGAAGGGGCAACTACTATAGAACGTAACAGACAAATTGGTGGACATAAAGCCTGAGTCTTATGAAAGGAAGGATAAACATGGGTGACAATAAGAATCATCAATATGATGATATTATAGATATGCCACATCACATTTCAATCAATAGACCACATATGTCAATTCACGACAGAGCAGCACAGTTTGCACCATTTGCTGCAATGACAGGTCATGATGTTGCTGTAAAAGAGAAGGCTCGTTTGACAAAAGAACGTCTTGATTTGGATGAGGGAATGAGACAGCTGTTGGATGAAAGGTTACAACTGATCAGAAGAAACTTAGATAGCAGGCCAGATATAACTTTGACATATTATATTCAGGATGAACGAAAAGAAGGGGGAGAATTTGCCACTGTAAGGGGAAAAGTGAAAAAGATAGATGAGTATAAACATATCGTAATTATGGAGGATGAGCTATCTATTCCGATTGAAGATATCGTCGATATCGAAGGTGATTATCTTGAGAGGATGGGGAATTTTATTTTATAAAATAAGATTTAGATTAATCTAACATATTTGGAGTACAACTACGATTCAGGGAAATTATTGATTTCCCTGAATCATTTTATGATAACTGCTAGGGGTTTTTCCTGTACTTTTCTTAAATATCTGGGAGAAGTATTGTGGATTATTGCCACAGCCGACTAGCTCGGCGATATTTTGTATCTTATCAGTGTCAGAAGATGCTAATAATTCTTTAGCCGTGTTAATTCGAACATCTGTTAGATAGGTGGAGAATCTTTGTCCGGTTTCTTTGACAAATTTTTTACTGATATAGTCCACGTTCATGTAAAGTTTATTCTCTGCAATCCATTTTAGTGACAACTCGGGATTAGAAATATTTTCCTCCACGTATTTCTTGATTTTGCTACTGATTTCTCCGGTAGAAGAGGCGTTGTTACTCCTGGTATATAAATCCTCAATACTTTGAAATAAATTTTCTTTATATTTTTGTAGATCAGTTTCGTCATCTAGATGAATTAGAGCCTCAACCGCATTTACTATTCCCAAAGAGGGAAAAATTGAAACGGCGGTCATAATGATTGAAGAGGATAACTGCTTTAGCACATAGATATCATAGATGTTAAAAATTGTATCCCTTAATGATTGTAATACACTCTTCGAAGAAGATTCAGAAGAAAAAAGTTGACTAGTCATATTCTGTATATTCTTAATCAGATTACTATAGTTGCTGATTGTTGTCACACTATGCCCATTTGTATAATGTATTTTCTCATATCGTCTAATTTGGCTTGTTATTTTGTTTAATGTAGAAGGGAGGGTTGAATAAGTAATATGCCGCATATACGGAGTAGTATTCTGTTTTACAAAATGTAGAGTTTTACAAAATGATTCTATCTCTTCATACGATATGGAGAAAGATGGGAAGAAAAACAACATGGTATTATGTACATAAAGAATATTCAGAAGAACACCGGGATAGTGATTATTCCAGAAAGTATAAAGACTTTTACAGGCTTCCTTAAAGTTGTTTTCTTCAATGTAATATAAGTAGAAGATATCGTAGCTGTTATCGACACCATTAAAATGTCTGTGATAATCTGTAAAATAACTTTGCTCAATTAAGGAATTTTCATCTTTATCATGTGAAAGATAATTATTAATAATATCTATCATTATGTTTGTATAAAGTTGATTCTTCAGATCCTTATGTTCTTCTACAATATGATTAGTAATTCGATTTTGGTAATATTCCGCTTTAACTAGCTCAATACTTTTAATAATCTGTTCCTCACTACACGGCTTCAATAGGTAGTGCTTTACACCATATTGCATAGCTGTTTTAGCATACTCAAATTCATTATAGCCGGATAGTATAATAAACTGTGTCTCTTTATTGATATCTTTGATTCTTTCAATTAAATCAAGTCCAGAGAGTCCAGGCATCTTAATATCGGTCAATACAATATCAGGGTATTGATCTAAAATGATATTATATGCCTCTATTCCATCCTTTGCGGTACCGATAAGTTCAATGTTTAGGTCAGTCCAATTGATTAGGGAACTAATGGTTTCACGGATTAGTTTTTCATCATCTGCAATTAATAACTTTAACATATTATCCTCACCCCTTTGTTTTAGGTATAATTATTTCTGCGACAGCATGATCATCATCTGAATTGTAGAGTGTAAGACCATATTTGCTTCCGTATATAAGCTGGATACGCTGATGAATGTTGAGAAGCCCAATGCCTATTCCACGAGGACTGACGATTCTATTCTCTAATTTATATAGTAGGTCGTCTTCAAATTGTGAGCCATTATTTATTACTTGGATATGTATTATGTCATTATCCTGAAAACCATTCAACGTAATGTAGCAGGTTTCTGTTATAACTTCCATAGCATATGTTATGGCATTATGAATAAGTGGCTGGATGGTCATCTGAGGCAATTCTGCATCAAGGATATCAGGGTTTACAATTTCTTTATAATCCAGACGTTCTTTGTCGAATCTCATTTTTTGTATAGTCATATAGTTATTTACAATATCTAATTCATGTCTGACAGTAAAGTTGTTGCTTTTATTGCTAAGTGTCGCTCGTAATAAATCGCCCAGTGATATTACCATAGCTGAGATATCTTCAGCACCGATTGCTTTTGCCCTCCAATTCACAGATTCCAAAGCATTATAAAGAAAATGAGGATTTATCTGGCTTTCTAATGATTTTAGTTTTGCATCTTTTGATAAAATCTCATTTACATAATTCTGTTGAATTAGTTTGTGGATTTCAATGGTCATCTGATGAAATTGTTGATGAAGAATACCTGCCTCATCCATTCGGTTTTCATAAGCATAGTCAGTAGCTGGAATCTTTGTTTCATCTTTACCAAAACTCTTCATCTTATCTACAAGCTTGCCAAAGTCATCAGTGATGGATTTTACTAAAATTCTAGACAAAAGAATTACTATAGTTATTGTAACAGCTAGAATAAGAAAAGATATTACTCGAGTAAATATTACAGTATTTTCTATTTGAGAATATGGAACAAGACAGATGTATTCCCAATTATTATTGTCGATGATACCACGTGTACAGAAATAACGTTTATTATCCAGTGAGATAATATCATATTGATTTTTTAACTGTCGATTTAAAGATTCACTATATACACCTTGTAATCCATTAGAATGATAGATTTCTTTATTGTTTTCATAAATAATATATTGTACCTCAGTATTTTGAAGAATGGACTGAGTAGAGGAATGAATTAACCTGTCCATATCAACTTGCACAACCACGGTTCCCAAGGTTTCAAATTTTAAATTGTATACACGCCTACTATCACGTCCTAAAAACAGACCATAAGAATTACAATAATCGGTTATCCAACATGCATAACCAGAATTTTTACTTGCAGCTGTTCTGATTGAATCATAGATTTTATTTGGTACTTCTGTAGTCTTGGACTTGTAGCTGGTAGATACGAATTTGTTGTTATATAGATTGATATAGCTGATGTCGTTATTCTTATAATTCTGATAATAATCAATTAAAGAGGCTGTTATGGTATTGTCTACATTTCGATTGGTTATGGGAGAGGCTGGCTCATCCGATAGGGTAATAAGACTTTTTTTTATATACTGATTTGAGATTATAGAGTTTGTCATGGACTCTATATTAGATAACTTTTTGGATATATCCTCTGCACTGTAATTGAGGGAACCCGCAAGCGCTCGATATAGTAAGTCATTGTAGGAGCGTGATACTACCTGTGTACCGATTATGGATGCTAAAGTTGTCAATATTACCACAAATGCAATGATAAGGAATATTTTCATATTCAATGGGTAGTTCTTTATTTTATTGATTATATATAAAAGGTATTTTCTCATACTATCTTCCTTTCTAACAAAAGTATATAAGGAATAACAGCAATTTACAATATATGATTGATAAAAGTCGGAAATTTGTAAATTTACCTCGGATATATGTATATAATATCAAAATAATGTAACTTATAATAGTGTTGTACAGATAAAGAGATATCACAAAATCTATTACAGTAAAAGGAGGAAGAATAATGATGAAAAAGATTATGGTAGTAGTTCTGATTGTCACTATGGTAGCTACAATGTTGGTTGGATGTGGTGGCAATAGTAAAACAAATGATAAGGAACAACCATCACCAAAAACAGAGGATACTTCTACAAAGCCTTCCAAGGAACCAGCAGATGAGGCAGGAGATAAGGAAACTGATAAGGGAGCGGATCCAGCAGATTATAAAGTGGTTATGATTGTAAAGCAATCTGATTCATGGTTTGATGATATGGCTTCTGGGATTGAGCAGTTGAAAAAGGATACAGGATTAAATGTATCTGTTCAAGTTCCTGAAACTGGAGATGCTGCGAGCCAGATTTCTATCATGGAAGATTTGATTGCTCAAGATGTAGATGCTATTTGTGTGGTTCCAAATGATCCGAATGCATTAATTCCTACCATCCAAAAAGCTAGAGATGCTGGGATTGTAGTTGTTACCCACGAAGCACCTGGTATTGCTGATAAAGTTGATCTTGATGTTGAAGCTTTTGTGAATGCAACCTTTGGCGAATTATTTGCAGAAAAGCTAGCTACCGCAATGGGTGGAAAAGGGAAGTATGCAGGCATCGTTGGTGGCTTAACAATGGAAACTCATATGGAGTGGTATAATGCTGCAGTTGCATACTTGGAGAAAAAATATCCAGAGATGGAGAATGTGTCAAAAGAGCCTTATGAAGACGGAAATAGTGTAGAGGGAGCGCATGGCAAAGCACTTGAAATACTAAAAGCGTATCCGGATATTGCTGGCTTCTTTGATTGCTCAGCTCATGGTGGTGGAATCTGTGAAGCACTCAAAGAAAACAATAAGGATGGAAAAGTAAAAGTTGTATCACTGGCACTTCCTTCTATGTCATCTACATACTTAAAAGATGGTTCTATGTCCAATGGTCTTTGCTGGAGACCAGCAGATGCTGGATATGCTACATGTTACGCTGCATACCTGATTGCATCAGGACAAGGTATTGAAACCGGAACTGATTTAAAAGCTACAGGCTATGAGAAAATTGAGGTAGATGGTAGTATTGGTTTTGGTAATGCACCACTTGAATTTACAGGTGACAATATCGATGATTATAATTTCTAAATAATAGTTTAATAACACTGCCTGATTATGATATCGGGCAGTGTTATTAACAATCTTATCTTTTGGAGGCAGGACGATGGAACCTATTCTTAGCGTTAATAATTTGAGTAAATCTTTCGTAGGTGTTCGTGCACTGAAAAATATTGATCTTACAATCAATGCAGGGGAAATTCATTGCCTTGCAGGAGAAAATGGCTGTGGAAAGTCAACATTTGTAAAATGTATTTCGGGTGTTTATACACCAGACAAAGGTGTGATTAAAATTGAAGGTGATGAATACAAATCACTTTCACCTATTGAGGCAATAGAGAAAGGAATTCAGGTTATTTATCAGGATTTATCACTTTTTCAGCATATGACTGTTGCTGAGAATATTGCAATCAGCAAATTAAAGTCTGAAAAAAATAAAATAGTAAATTGGAAAAAAATGAAATCTATTGCACAGGAGCAACTAGATAAAATCGGAGTGAAAATGAATCTCGATGAAACCATAGGAGAGATTTCTATGGCGAACAGGCAATTAGTAGCAATCTGCAGAGCACTTTCACAAAATGCAAAAATATTGTTTATGGATGAACCGACGACAGCACTGACAAAGACCGAAGTAGATCGTTTAATGCAAATTATGATGGATTTAAAGAAAAAAGGTCTGGCAATTGTATTCATCAGTCATAAATTAGATGAAGTATTTAAAGTGGCGGATACCATTACTATCTTTAGAAATGGCGATAAAATTGGGGATTTTAAAAGTAAGGATTTGGATGAAAAGAGACTGGCATTTTATATGACAGGACGGGAAATAGAATATCCTAGATATCATAGAACCTGTAAGGATGATGCACCTGTTTTGGAAATTGAAAACCTTACACGGAAAGGACAATATGAAGAGATTAATCTTACAATTCGACCAGGGGATATTATCGGTTTGACAGGTCTTTTGGGTTCAGGAAGAACAGAGTTGGCAATGTCGTTATTTGGACTTAATAAGATACAAAGTGGAAGCATTAAAGTCAATGGGACTCAGATTGATATCAAATCACCTATGGAAGCCAATAAATGTGGTATAGCACTTTTGCCAGAGGATAGATTTAATCAGGGGTTATTTATTGAAAGAAAGATAAAAGAAAATGTTTCTTCTGCTTTAATAGATACTATTTGTAAAAGAGGTATGCTTAACAAAAAAGAAGAATCTAAAATTGCTGAGACGTATGTAAAGGAATTGAAGGTAAGAACTCCATCAATTGAAACCGTTGTCGGTACACTATCTGGTGGAAATCAGCAAAAAGTAGTTATAGGAAAATGGACAGCAACAAATCCTAAGATTTTTATCATGGATACTCCTACTGTTGGAATTGATATTGGGTCTAAGGCTGAAATCTATGAGCAGATACATAGATTTGCTGATAATGGAATGGCAATCATCTTGATTTCAGATGAGATTCAAGAAATTTTAGCAAATTGTAACATAGTCTTAGTCCTGGCAAATGGAAAATGTATCAGAAAATTTGAAGAGGATGAATTGGCAGAGGATGGAGCAGATATAAGGATTGCAGATATAATCAGCAATAATGTAAATACTGCCTTACAGCAGGAGGTGTCCAAATGACAAAAAAATCAGATCAATTTCAAAGAATGCTACTAATTATCATAGTGGTATATAGCATTTTTGTTAGCATAAAAAACCCGGGATTTTTACAAATCCAGACATTATTTGATATTGTAAAAACTTCTTCTACTACTATGATAGTTGCAATCGGATTGTTAGTGGTTATGATATCAGGAGGAATAGATGTCTCATTTATGGCAATCGCTCTGTTTGGAAGTTATACATCATTATTCATTATGATTCAGACAGGTATCAATAGTCTTGTTGTTGCATTTGCCATATCTACATCAATAGGTATTTGTCTTGGTCTGTTTAATGCATTACTTATAAATTGGTTAAAACTTCCCCCATTTATTATAACTTTAGGCACACAGAATCTGTTTCACGGAATCATGACTACATTTATCGGAGATAAATCTTTTGGTTCCGGAGTACTACCTTCTTCCTTGCAGGAGTTTGGACGAGGAACATTGTTGCAAATAACAACAGAAAAAGGAACTACAGGGTTAACAATCTCTATAATTCCCGTTCTGATAGCAGCATTGGTAACCTTTCTAATAATAAGAAAGACCATGATTGGACGGGGAATTGTGGCCATTGGTAATAGTGAGGAATCAGCTAGAAGGGCCGGATTTAATCCATTTAGGATACGTCTGTTTGTATATGCATTTTCTGGAGCTCTCGCAGGTATGATGGGTATTGTTTATGCAGCACAAGTAAATGCATTGTACCCAAACAAGATGGTTGGTGATGAGCTTATGGTAGTAGCAGCAGTTGTTATTGGTGGTGCCAAAATCACTGGTGGACAAGGAAAGATATTTGGTACTATTCTTGGGGTACTAATAATTTATTTACTTAATTCTACCTTGATACTTATCGGTTTATCCTCTTCCTGGAATAATCTCTTTGTTGGAGCAATACTTGTATTTGCAGTTGCAATTACATCTTACCAAGAGAGAATGAAGAACAGAAAGAATCTGATTTTTACAGAATAGGAGGGGATTTGGATGAGACATTTAAAAAAAATATTCCAAAAGGATATTGATTTTAGTATTTTAGTAGGAGTTGTTTTAATTGTATTAATTAGTTCGGCAATTGCCTTTGGTGGTTCCATGTATTCCTTAAGAAATATTCAATCTATGGCATTTCGTATACCTGAGTTTGGGTTTTTAGCACTTGCTATGATGCTATCCAATATGGTAGGTGGAATCGACCTTTCCATTATAGCTAGTGCCAATACGATAGGAATTTTTACAGCCTATGTATTAAATGGAACATGGGCCTTTGGGACAGAAGGGATTGTTCGTATTGTACTGGCATTGCTGATAGCAGTCCTTACTAGTTTGATCTTCGGGGCTATAAACGGATTAATTATAGCAAAAACTTCAGCTCCGTCTTTGATTGCAACATTAGGAACAATGACGCTGATTCAAGGAATTGGAATGGCAATTACAGGTGGTTCTAGTGTGGGGGATATTGAACCTGCGTTTGCTAAATTTGGAACTGCAATGTTTCTTGGTTTACCAATTATCTTCTGGTTATTTATCATAGTGTCATTGATAATAGGCTTTATTTTGACTTTCACAGGTTTTGGTAGAAAATTATACTTATATGGTGGGAATCCCGTTGCTGCAAGGTTCAGTGCGATTAATAATGAGAGAATGGGCATCTTAGTTTTTATGATTACGGGATTGTTAGCAGGATTAGCAGGGCTTATTATATTAAGTCGTGTAAATTCTGCTAAGGTAGGCTATGGAGATTCTTACTTATTACAAACGATGATAGTGTGTGTAATAGGTGGAATTAGTCCAAATGGAGGAAAGGGAAAGGTACAAGGTGTTATTATAGCTATTGTTATGATGCAGATTATGTCAAGTGCATTTACCATTCTATCACTCTCACCGTATACTAAGAAATTAATCTGGGGAGTTATGCTTGTAGTAGTATTAGGCTTGAACCACATTGTAGATATCCAATCAAAGAAGAGTATATTAAAGCAAAGCATGAAAAATCTACTGATACCATCCTCAAAATGAGATTTATTGAAAGGAGTAAATAGAATGAATATAGAAGATAGATACCTATCACTTTATGAGACTATTATAAAGGAACATCTAGAAGTATTTAAAAAGCAAGAGATAGATGAACTAGTACAATTTATGGAATTAATAAAAAAATCCAATAGGATATTTATGATGGGTGTCGGAAGAGAAGGGATTTCTACAAGAAGTTTTGCTATGCGACTGATGCATTTGGGAAAAGAAACTCACTGGATATGGGACGATACAACACCTGGGATGCATAAAGGAGATTTATTTATTGCTACAAATGGCTCAGGAGCTATTGGTCATATTACTTATGTTACTAAGATGGCAAAGCAGGCAGGGGCTACTGTAGCAGTAGTAACTGGCTCTCCAAACAAGCCTTGTCCTCAAATGGCAGATTTCACTCTGTTTGTTCCTGCAGCTGTTTATAATGGGACAGATGAGAGAGCCATTCCTTCTATTCAACCAATGGGTAATTTATTTGAGCAGCATCTATATATGCTTTTTGATATAATTATTATGCTGTTAGAAGAGGATCTGCAAGTAAGCCATAATGAAATGGAGAGCAGACATAGGAATGTTGAATAAATTATTCAAAACTTTCAATGACTATAAAATGTGGATTGCATATGCACTGTAAGTATGTTATAAATACAAAGAAGATTAATTCGTAATAAAAAGGGAATGAAGTACTCCCATGGGAAACCTAAACCGCTTATAAGCTGATGACTTCTGTGATAAAAATGTCGCGGAAGGTATCAGCTTTTTCTGTTATCTATCGCACTCACTAAAGGAGGATTATTATGTTAACATCGCTGGCACTTATATTTTTAGTAGGTCTGACATTAGCTGCCATATGTCAAAAGTTAAGGCTACCTCGTATCATCGGTATGCTAATCACCGGGGTAATTCTAGGGCCCTATGTCCTTGATTACCTAGACCCATCCATTCTTGGAATTTCCTCTGAGTTACGACAGATGGCACTTATTATTATCTTAATCAAAGCCGGTCTATCCCTAGATATCAGAGATTTAAAGAAGGTAGGTCGTCCGGCCATCCTTATGTCCTTTCTTCCGGCAGTATTTGAAATCATTGCCGTAATCCTTTTTGCTCCGGCACTTCTTAAGGTAACAAGGATGGAGGCAGCTATTATTGGAGCTGTTTTGGGGGCAGTATCTCCTGCAGTTGTAGTACCAAAGATGGTTCATTTGATGGAAAGAAATTATGGAACCAATAAAAGTATTCCACAACTGATTCTGGCAGGAGCATCTTTAGATGATGTATTTGTCATAGTTTTATTTTCTACCTTTGTAGAAATCGAGCAAGGTGGATCAGCCTCTGTATTGGAATTTGCCAATATACCAATTTCCATTGTACTGGGGATTGTCTTAGGCGGAGTGATTGGATGGCTATTAGCGTTATTTTTTGAGTCAGCATATGCTCACAAGCATGTAATTCGTAACAGCATGAAGGTGATTGTAGTGCTGGGAGTCGCCTTTCTTCTGATGGCTATGGAAACTTGGTTAGAGGATATGATTGCTATCTCGGGGCTTCTTGCAATCATGAGTATGGCTTGCGTTTTACAAATGAAAAGTACCGATTTTGTATCTAAAAGATTGTCGGAGAAATTCGGAAAGTTATGGTTGGCAGCAGAAGTTATTCTATTCGTCTTAGTAGGCGCTGCTGTAGATATTCGTTATACCATGGGAGCCGGGCTAGCAGCGTTAGGCCTTATTCTGCTGGCATTAATCTTTCGGTCGGTGGGTGTTCTTGTATGTATGATAAAAACATCCCTAAACCTGAAAGAACGGCTATTTTGCGTCATTGCTTACTTGCCAAAAGCTACTGTACAAGCTGCTATTGGTGGTGTCCCTCTTTCCCTTTTTCTTCCTTGCGGTAAAATTGTCTTATCCGTAGCAGTCTTATCTATTGTGATTACAGCACCTCTCGGAGCTTTTGGTATGGATATCAGTTATAAAAAGCTACTGAATAAAAATTAAAATAAAGGGTGAGTATATAAGATATCTATTTTATGATTCCAATTGCAAGAAGGTTTCAATAGAAATTAGCTTATAGCATAGGACTAAGAAATGTCGAAATAAAGTGAATAGTATAGAAAAAGTTTTATTGACAAACTAATAAGCTTTATGTTATATTTTGAGTATAAAGATTGTACACAATTAGATTGAGCACAATTTAAATAAAAGAAAACCAATACGTGTTAGAAAAAGTGAACAAAGAGAAACCGTAAAACAAATAATTATTTAGAGACGATGATAGCGTCAGGAAAGGTGGATTTTATGAGTAATATTTATGAATATGAAGCAAAGGATATGTCAGGTAATATTGTGTCGTTAAAAGAATATGAAGGTAAGGTTTTACTTATTGTAAATACAGCAACCGCTTGTGGTTTTACTCCACAGTATGAAACGTTAGAGAATCTTTATAAAGAGTATAAGGATCAGGGGCTGGTAGTTCTCGGGTTCCCTTGTAACCAGTTTAAGAATCAGGCTCCAGGAAGTGATGAAGAGATAGCAAGTTTTTGTTCCTTAAATTATGGCATTACTTTCCCACAGTTTTCTAAGATTATGGTTAACGGTCAGGATGCACACCCACTATATAAATATCTAAAAGAGCAGAAGGGATTTGCTGGATTTGATCCTGCTCATAAGTTAACTCCAGTACTGGACAAGATGCTGTCTGAGGCAAATCCGGACTATAAGAATCTTCCTGATATTAAATGGAATTTTACAAAATTTTTAGTAGATAGAGCTGGTAATGTAGTAACTAGATTTGAGCCAACTACAGATATGGCAAAGGTAGAAGAAGGTATCAAAGAATTACTGTAGAGAGCTATGACGAAACAGAATTTAAAGACTGCTTAATGGAGGACAACATGGATAAGTATGAAGCCTTAAAACTTGAAAGTCAGCTTTGTTTCCCACTATATGCTGTCTCTAAGGAGATTGTGAAGAAGTATAAGCCATACCTGGATAAGTTGGATATTACTTATACCCAATATATTACCTTGATGGTGCTGTGGGAGCATAAGCAGATGAATGTAAAGACACTGGGGCAGTGGCTTTACCTAGATTCTGGTACTTTAACACCTGTTCTAAAGAAATTGGAACAGAAGGGTTTGATACAACGAAGCCGAGGAGTAGAGGATGAAAGGGTGCTTAATGTGACACTCACTAGCCAAGGGGAAGCCCTTAAGGAAAAGGCAGTGACAATCCCTGTACACATGGGTGCTTGCTTCAAGCTAAAGAAGGAAGAAGCAGAGCAGTTATATAACATCCTATATAAGGTTTTAGATGGACTTAGTAAATTAGATAATAAATACCTCTCTGAGTGATTAGAGAGGTTTTTATTGTCAAAAGACTCAACACATCATAACCATAGAGCTATGCAGTCCTATCGATAGACATATTTTGTATGGTGATTATAGAAAGGAGTGATTTTATGAAATTGGTATTATTACGACATGGAGAAAGTATTTGGAATAAAGAAAATTTATTTACAGGTTGGACAGATGTTGAACTTTCAGAAAAGGGGATAGTAGAAGCAAAAGAAGCAGGACGACTATTGAAAGCCAATGGTTATGACTTTGATGTTTGTTACACTTCTTACCTGAAAAGAGCTATCCATACACTGAACTATGCCTTAGATGAGATGGATAGAGCTTGGTTACCAGTAATAAAAACCTGGAAATTAAATGAACGTCACTACGGAAAGCTACAAGGATTAAATAAAGCAGAAACTGCAGAGAAATATGGAGAGGAGCAGGTCAAAATCTGGAGACGATCCTATGAGATTGCTCCACCACTGCTAGAACCGTCCGATGAAAGAAATCCTGCACTACTAGAGCAGTATCGAAAAGAAAGTGGACTTCCACTAGGAGAAAGCCTAAAGGATACTATTGGAAGAGTCATTCCATATTATGAAGAGTTCATAAAAAAAGATATGGAAGCAGGCAAAAGAGTAATAATAGCAGCCCATGGTAATTCTTTACGGGCTTTGGTCCAATATATCGAACATCTCTCTAAGGAAGAAATATTGGAACTTAATATACCTACCGGATTACCTTTAGTCTACGAGCTAGATGAGAAAGGTAACTACCTACATAAAGAGTACCTAGGGGATGCTGCTTCTGTTCAGCAAAAGATGCAGTCAGTTGCAAACCAAGGAAAAATAAAATAATCTACATAAAGACCTTAAGACCATATATTCTTAGGGTCTTTATTTGTTATTATGTATTACCAATTCCAACTTCTGTAAATAATTTATACAGAAAAAAGTGCTATAAATTGAAAAACCTTTATGTTATAATAGATTTGATGTTCTTGGAGGTGAAAGAATGTTAAATAATGACAAGATTCGTATAATGACGAAATTAGCCATTTATGAAAACAAAAGTGGAAAAGAAGACATTAACTTAAGTCAGTATTATAAAAGGGATTATATAAGACTACAGATATTGAATACTATAGTCTTTACTACTATTGGCTATTTTCTTATTTTACTCCTAATTGGAGTATATCAGTCAGAGTATCTGATAGCAGAAGCAGTAAAGTTGGACTATAAAGCCATAGGACTTTATATTCTTGGTATCTACATTATGCTTCTAATCGTGTTTGTTTTATGTACCATAATTGGTTACACCATTAAGTTTGAATCTTCAAGAAAAAAGCTTGCAGGCTATAACAAGGGCCTAAAGTATCTTCGAAGAATTTATGAAGAAGAAAATCAGAGGGGGACCAAAGAACCATGACGCAATTGTTAGTAATAAAAGAGAGACTACGTGAATTTTATCAGAAATATCAATCTATTATTGAGCCATCTGTTAAATTCCTTGTAGCCTTAGTAGTTTTTCTACTTATCAATGCCAAATTGGGGTATCAGCCTCAGCTTAATAAATTAATAGTGGTAATTGCAGTTAGTTTGCTATGTGCATTTACACCAAGTTATATTGTAGTTTTAGTGGCATCTGCTTTTGCGCTAGGCCATATTTACTCTATATCCATTTTTTTGTGTTTGTTGGCAGCTGTGATTATGTTGGTTTTATATGTTTTGTTTGTACGTTTTACTCCTAAGTTAGGGTATGTTGTATTGTTGATTCCTATCTTGTACATTTTGAATTTGCAGTATGTGGTACCAATTCTTCTAGGTGTTATTGCAACACCTTTAGCAATCATTCCAGCAAGTTGTGGTGTAATCATATATTATTTCTTCCAGGATATTAATACACTGGTTGCTTTAGGTAATACGACAACTAATGTAGATGATATTTTATTGATGTATAAGAATATAATGGATGGGCTTCTTCAGAATAAACTTTTGTTCCTAACTCTATTTACCTTTGCGGCAGTAATTTTGGTTACTTATCTGGTGCGTAACCTTCAGGCAAATCATGCCTTTGAAAGTTCTATCATAGCAGGTGTAGTGGTAACTATTCTTGTATATTTAATCGGAGACCTTGTATTGGATTCCAAAAACCTGATATTCAAGATGATTTGGGGAACTATTTTATCTGGTTGTATTGTTTACGTAATTCAATTTTTCCGGCTAACACTTGATTACTCCAGGGTAGAGCATGTGCAATTTGAAGATGACCAATATTATTATTATGTTAAAGCAATACCAAAAGTTAAAGTGACAACACCAGAGGTAAGTGTAAAGAGATTTAATACTAATGAGAAAAAGTCAACCAAAGAGAATTTTGACGAGGTTAGTTCTAATCTAAACCGTCAACCCTTTGAGGATGATATACAGTTTGATTTTAGCAATCTGGATGATATCGAATTCGAAGATAAGTCTGAAGATAAATAAGATATAATAGAGTAATTTTAGAGGTTGAAGTGGCTAGGAGGAATTTATGAATGCAATCATGTCTTTTATAGAAAAAGCAAAAACAGTATTATCTATTCCTAATATTTATGTAATGGACTGGGTAGAGATACTTATTATTGCTTTCATGATTTATCATATCACCATATGGTTAAAGAATACGAGAGCTTGGATTTTGTTAAAAGGTATTCTGTTAATTCTCCTTTTTAGTCTTGTAGCCAATGTTCTAAACCTGAGCGTAATCCTTTGGATTCTATCTAAAACTATAAGTGTTGGTATTATTGCGGTTATTATCGTATTCCAACCAGAACTAAGACGTGCGCTGGAACAGTTAGGACGAAAAAACCTGTTTTCATCCATTATATCCTTTGATGATCAAAGGGATAAGAATGAACGTTACAGTGAGAAGACCATAAATGAATTAATTAGGGCTACCTTTGAGTTGGCAAAGACGAAAACTGGAGCCCTAATTGTTATTGAGCAGGAGATTCCTTTAAATGAATATGTAAGAACCGGCATTGTGATGGATTCAATTGTCAGTAGCCAATTGCTAGTGAATATATTTGAACACAATACTCCTCTTCATGATGGAGCGGTTATTCTATCAGGTGACAGAATTGTTGCAGCCACCTGTTATTTGCCATTAAGTGATAACATGCAGCTAAGCAAAGAACTTGGTACCAGACATCGTGCAGCTGTCGGAATTAGTGAGGTTACTGATAGTTTTACTATTATTGTATCTGAAGAGACAGGAAAAGTATCTGTAGCTGTTGGTGGTGGGATACAGCGTAATATAGATGCAGATACTCTACGCACTAAGTTAGATGGTCGAAAGATGAAGAAAACTTTAACCAATAAGAAATTCAGGATATGGAAAGGTAAACAGAAAGATGAAAAAGAAATTGACCAATAATATTGGAATTAAAATTTTGTCGGTTGTTCTTGCCTTCATAATTTGGATTGTTATTGTAAATATCGATGACCCTGTAATCAGTCGTACATTTACTGTGGATGTGGATGTACTTAACGAAGCAGTGGTAACATCTATTAATAAGGTTTACACGGTTGTAGAAGGCAGTGAGGTAGAAGTTACCGTCAAAGGTAATAAGAGTTTCGTGGACACATTGAAGTCAGAGAACATTCTTGCTACTGCTGATTTGAAATATTTGTCTAAAACGGGAAGTGTAACTATCGATGTAGAGTGTAATAAATATACAACGACCAAATACACCTTGGAATTAGGCGATGTTAAGAACATGGTAGTAGAGTTAGAGAATATTACCGAGAAGAGGCTTCCAATTAAGTTTAACATAGTAGGAGAGGTTCTAGAAGGCTACTATGTTTCTACAAATCAGATGAAAGCAAGACCTGGAACTATTACAGTAACCGGTGGAGAAAGCATTATAAATAAGCTAGCTAGTATCGAAGTAGATGTAGATGTCAGCAAGAAGACAAAGGACTTTGTTGTGACTGCAACACCAAAGGCTTATGATAATAATGGTGATGTGATGGATGCCAAGGAACTAAAATTAGATTTCAGTGCGGACACAATAGAGGTATCGGTATCTGTTTATAGAACAAAGACAGTACCAATTAACGTTAAGATAACAGGTAAACCAGGGTATGGATATTACTTGGTAGATACAGTTTATGAGCCAAATTCGATTACTATAGCTGGATATCCAAAGAATCTGGACAAGATAAGTAGTATTGATTTTACATTTGATATTAGTGACAAGATAACTTCTGTAGACGATGTATTGGAATTAACAGATAAGCTCTTGCCGAAGGGGGTTATTTATACTACTTCAGACACTCAGATCCCGGTGGAAATAACCATTGGACAGCTGGACTCTAAGGAATTTTTGATTAATTCCAGTGACATATCGGTGAAACTGCCGGCCGAGATTACTACCTATAACTTTGTAGATCCAAGTAAACAGTACAAGGTAAAGGTATTGGCTGCGCCAGATAGGATTGACAATGTTACAATAGACACGTTAAAGCCTACAATTGACTTAACTAACCGAACATATGGTACTTATTTGGTACCAATCACTTTTGCTGAGGGTTATACAGTAGAAATTCAAGAAACAAATCAGGTGCAGGTTGTATTGACTAATCCAAATGCTACCCCTAATCCGAGTATTACTCCAAGTACCACACCAGGGGAAGATCATAGTACACCTACCGTTACTACACCAACCACTACACCAGTACCAAGTACTAACTAAATGGATACAGAGTAATTGTAATCTACTAAGATAAATAACCAATGTTGGTTCATAGGAGGAGTTCTATGGTATCGTCAAAAGTAAAGGTATGTAATCAGAACGGCCTACATCTTAAACCAGCTGGGTATCTGTGTAACCTAGCACTGCAGTATAAGTGTAAGGTGACTTTATGTGTGGGTAATAAACAAGTCAATGCAAAAAGTGTTTTGGGTGTATTAAGTTCCTGCTTAAAATATGGGGAAGAAGTTGAAATTCAATGCGATGGATCTGATGAGGAGAAAGCTTTGGAGGCAATTACTGCAGAATTTGCCACAGGTCTTGGTGAGTTGGATGATTAATATAAATAGTAAAATGAAAAGTGGATTTAGCAAGGGGAACTTCCCCACTCTTTGGTTTTCGAAAAAAAAGATACTTCATCGTGTCTTGTATTATCTGACCAACGGGAGAATAAACTCCTCTTTAGCAAGTATAGCTTCAGGCTTCCTTATTTTAGGAAGCCTTTTATGATAGAAAATTCCATGAGGATGTGCACTATGATTCTTTATAAAACGTTACCAATTAATCAACAATAAATATTGGTTGAATTTGAAATACAATAATGGTATAATCTATCTCATTCAACGTGAACAATAGATAAAAGCTTTTGTTGAGGTTGAAAGTAAGAACCATATACCAAGAGAGACTGAAATGGTATCTTTTGTAGATATGAAAGAAGAGGATGATAAGGATGGGGCTAGAATAGACAAGAAGAAATTATTTATTGTCAAAAAGTATAGCGTGATATATCGACTCCATAGCTAAAATAAGAGTGCTTATTGAATAATAAGAGTGTGCAGATTATATATTTTAGGAGGAGATAGTATGTTGAATTATAGTAGATATAAGCGTGTACCTGTATTACATATGCCGGAAAGAGAATGGCCAAGCAAGGAGATTGAAAAAGCTCCAACTTGGTGTAGTGTAGATTTGCGAGATGGTAATCAGGCATTAATTGAGCCTATGGTAGTGGAAGAAAAGATTGAGTTTTTTAAGTTATTAGTAAAGCTTGGTTTTAAAGAGATCGAAGTTGGTTTTCCCTCTGCTTCCCAGATTGAATACGATTTTTTAAGACAGTTAATTGATCGGGAATTAATTCCTGATGATGTAGTAGTGCAGGTACTGGTACAGTGCCGTGAACATTTGATAGCTAGAACCTTTGAGGCTATTCAAGGATGTAAACAGGCAATTGTCCATATATATAATTCTACATCTACGCTTCAAAGAGACGTAGTATTTCATATGGATAGAGAAGAAATTAAGAAAATTGCCATTGAGGGAACTGAATTGGTGAAGCGATATACCAAGGATTTTCCAGGTAAGATTATTTTAGAGTATTCTCCTGAAAGCTTTACAGGAACCGAGCTGGATTATGCTTTAGAGGTTTGTGAAGCTGTTCTTGATACATGGGGAGCTACCAAAGAGAAACCAGTCATTATTAACCTTCCTGCTACAATAGAGATGAATACACCTAATGTTTATGCAGATCAAATAGAGTGGATGGGGAAACATTTTACAGACCGCAAACGTGTTATTTTAAGTATTCACCCTCATAACGATAGAGGTACTGCCGTAGCAGCTGCTGAGCTTGCAATATTAGCAGGTTGTGACCGAGTTGAGGGTACTTTATTCGGTAATGGAGAACGTACCGGTAATGTAGATATCTTAAATATAGCTTATAATATGTTTTCTCAGGGAATAAATCCTCAATTGAATATTGAGAATGTAAATGAGATCATTGATGTATATGAAAGATGCAATAAGATTCAGGTTCATATTAGACATCCATATGCAGGTAAATTGGTATTTACTGCATTTTCAGGATCTCATCAGGATGCTATCAACAAGGGTGTTCAGGCTATGAGAGAACGTGGACAGGAGTACTGGGAGGTTCCTTATCTTCCAATCGATCCTGCAGATGTAGGTCGTGTATATGAGCCAATTGTCCGCATTAATAGTCAGTCCGGTAAGGGCGGTGTTGCCTTTATTATGGATACCTATTTTGGATTCAAGCTTCCTAAGGGTATGCATAAGGAATTTGCAGATGTTATACAGAAGATTTCTGAACATCAGGGTGAAGTTGCTCCTGACCAGATTATGGAATACTTTAATAGCGAATATATTGATGCAAAAGAACCATTACATTTTAGAAGATGTAAAATTGAGGATATGTCTGATTTGGACACAGAATTTGATACCCAAGTTCGTGTAGCATATACTGATCATGGGGTAGAGAAGATATTTGAAGCAAATGGAAATGGACCTATTGATGCGGTGCAGCGTGGACTACAAAAAGAACTTGGCATTCAGATTAAAGTATTAGACTACACGGAGCATGCACTTCGTGAGGGCTCTAATGCACAGGCTGCTGCATATATTCACATGTTGGATATTACCGATAAGAAAACTACTTATGGTGTTGGTGTAAGTTCTAACATAACAAGAGCATCTATTCGAGCAATCTTTAGTGCCATAAATCGTCTGACCAATAATAGGTGATATAATAGGACTGTTGTAAAAAAGGAATTTTACAACGGTCCTTTGCTTATCTTGAGATGTAAAATCATTGAGTAAGGCATTGACCATTAGACCATAGTTGAGCTAATATAATAGTATAATTTGTTAATAATGTTGATTTGTTACATTGTTTGAATGGAGGATATTAGGTGAACAAAAGCGAAAGAACTGATTGCATAACGATTAAGGAAATCAATCAGATATTAAGTAGTTATCGTATTGGGAAAAAGCCTTTAGCAAAATTACTTGGTTGGGGAGAAACTACCATTATTCGTTATGTGGAGGGGGATATCCCGACGAGAGAATACTCTGAAAAGTTAAGACATATTATGCAAGATGCAGGATATTTTAATAAGTTATTGGAGGAGAATAAGAGTAGTCTTACTCCGGTTGCGTATCGGAAATGTAGCCAGGCAGTAAATGAACGATTATTGGAATCTAAAATCAAGGTGGTGGCCCAACATATTATAAACAAAATGGAGGGACATATAAGTCTCTTTGAGTTACAAATTTATCTTTATTATGTGCAGGGATTTTATCTAGCATTAGAGGATAAAGCTATGTTTGAAGATGAATTTGTATACAGAGGGGAATTCATGCCTTATGAAGAAGTAAGTGAGGATTTTGCTATTCGCAAGATACCTAGGTTAGAGATAAAGAAGAATGCTTTGACGGAGAAAGAAAAAAATTTTATTAATGTGATAGTTGGTGGGTTATCCTTGTATGGACCTTCCGTGTTAGAAAGAATGGTGGGTTATGATTTGATGATTTTAAAACTGTCTAGGGACAACGACAATCACAGAAAGATATCGAAAACTACCATAGCCAACTATTTTAAAAAACTTGTGAGTGATAATGATATTAAATCAATTACTGATATTTACGTTTATTTAAATCAGATATACATAATGTTACTAAAAGCAGATGATTTTAATTTGTATGGTGTAGACTAAAGGTTTACAGTAGATACCCATGATGAGATAAGACACTATGCACATCAATTATAAAAAGCACCATGTACTGAATGGTATACATGGTGCTATGAGAAGAAGGGAGTTAATCAGTCCCTCCTGATGGATTAAGTAAATTATTGTACATTTCGTCTTGCACGCATGCGCATGGTAGGATCTAAGATCTTCTTTCTTAATCTCAGGCTTTCTGGAGTGATTTCTAAGAGTTCATCTGTATCAATATAATCAAGTGCTTGCTCCAGACTTAATACAGTAGGAGGAGTAAGTCTTAGGGACTCATCACTACCGGAAGCACGAGTATTGGTTAGCTGTTTTTTCTTACAAACGTTTACTTCAATGTCATCTGTCTTGGCATTTTGGCCTACAATCATACCAGCATAAACTTTTTCGCCAGCTCCAATAAACAGGGTTCCACGCTCTTGGGCATTAAATAGTCCATAAGTAATAGAATCACCGGATTCAAAAGCGATTAAACTACCTTGCTTACGGTAGGAGATTTCTCCTTTATAAGGGCCATAGTCTTCGAAAATAGTGTTCATAATACCATTTCCTTTGGTGTCTGTCATAAATTCTCCACGATATCCTATTAAACCTCTAGATGGGATTAGAAACTCTAATCTGGTATAGGCATCGTTCATTGGAAGCATACTATGCAGCTCACCTTTTCGGGAACTTAGTTTTTCAATAACACTACCTGTAAATTCTTCTGGTACATCGATAATTGCACGTTCCATAGGCTCCAATAAATGACCTTTTTCATCCTTGTGATATAATACCTCTGCTTTACTTACTGCAAATTCATAACCTTCACGACGCATGTTTTCAATTAATACGGAAAGATGAAGTTCACCACGACCTGACACCTTATAACGATCAGGAGACTCTGTCTCTTCTACTCGTAGTGAGACGTCAGTATTTAATTCGCGGAAAAGACGATCTCTTAGATGACGGGAAGTGACATATTTTCCTTCTTTTCCTGCTAATGGGCTATCATTTACCATAAAATGCATGGCTATAGTAGGTTCAGATATTTTCTGGAACGGAATAGGCTTTGGATTCTCAGGAGAGCATAATGTATCTCCAATGTGAATATCTGCAATTCCGGAAATTGCAACTATAGCACCGATAGTTGCAGATGCTACTTCAACTTTCTTTAATCCGTCAAACTCATATAGTTTACTTACTTTTACACGTTTGAATTTGTCTGGATCATGTTCATTTACAATAACCATGTCCTGATTTATCTTTATGGTACCATTATCTACTTTACCTACGCCGATACGGCCTACATATTCATTGTAGTCAATGGTACTGATAAGGACCTGAGTATCAGCATCCTCATCTCCTACAGGAGCTGGAATATAATTTATTATGGTTTCAAATAATGGTTTCATATCCATTGCTTCCTTGTCCAAATCATCTGTAGCAATACCGGACTTGGCACTTGCAAAAATAAATGGGCAATCTAATTGATCTTCGTTGGCATCCAGATCAATAAATAGTTCTAATACTTCGTCAATAACATCCTGTGGTCTGGCTTCCGGACGGTCTATTTTATTAATACACACGATGACAGGAAGGGCTAGCTCCAATGCTTTCTTCAATACAAACTTGGTCTGTGGCATAGGTCCTTCAAAGGCATCTACTACCAGAACAACACCGTTTACCATTTTAAGAACACGCTCTACCTCACCACCAAAGTCGGCATGTCCTGGTGTATCGATGATATTAATTTTAATATCATTATAAGTAACAGCGGTATTCTTGGATAATATGGTTATTCCACGTTCTCTTTCGATATCATTGGAGTCCATAACTCTTTCTGCTACATTTTGATTGGCACGAAAAACACCACTTTGCTTTAGGAGTTCGTCAACTAAAGTAGTTTTACCATGGTCAACGTGGGCGATAATTGCAACATTACGTATATCTTTTCTAATCATTATTATTATCCTTCTTTCTGAATCAGAACACTTTCCACTTGAAGGCTGATATGTATGATAGCCTTATTTATAAGGAAAGAAATTCAACAACTTTATTATTTTATCATATTACTGTGAATTTACAAGCATTTCTTATGAATCGACACGTTTTGCAGGAATTATTAATAAAAGTTGAATAATAAATAAAAACTACAAAGTCGGATTTTGCCATAATTATATTGGTATTTGATATAAAATTTACGCGATTTTACTGGAAACAAAGAGAATAATGTTAGTTATAGCAGTTAAGATAAAATGTTTAAAAAAAATTTACAAAAAACATATTGTAAAATGTGCAAATGTATTGTATATAATTATTTAAATATGGTAAATATTAGTTTTGGCTGTTGTACATTTTTTTTAAACATGAATGTTGTTACAATCTATTTTTGAGTAACAATATTTGGTGATGCCGAGAAATCCTTAATATTTACAATACCCAATTATGTTACAGAAATATACTTGAAAGAATTTTAGAAAATGGTAGAATTTACTTCTAAATAGTATATGTTTTGAATAAACATAATTAAGAGAACAATTTTAAAATACCCAGGACAGGAAAGAGAGGAGTAGTACGTTATGACGGATAAAGTATTCGATAATAACCAAGTTAGTATTGCAGGAGAAGTTGTAGGTGACTTTATTTACAGTCACGAAGTGTTTGGGGAGGGATTTTACCTTCTAGATGTAAGTGTTAATCGTCTTAGTGATTCTTACGACATTATACCATTGATGATCTCAGAAAGATTAATCGATGTGAAGAAGGATTATAAGGGCCAATATTTGGAGGTGACCGGGCAATTCCGATCTTATAATCGTCATGATGAGAGTAAGAATCGTCTTGTGCTTTCAGTTTTCGTAAGAGAACTTACTGTATGTGAACCAGGCTATGAGAGTCCAAAACCAAATTATATCTTTTTGGATGGATATATTTGTAAACAGCCAGTTTATAGAAAGACACCATTAGGACGTGAGATTGCAGATATCCTGTTAGCAGTAAATCGTCCATATGGCAAATCAGATTATATACCTTGCATTTGTTGGGGGCGTAATGCGCGCTATGCTGAGAAGTTTCCAGTAGGAGGACATGTACAGGTCTGGGGTAGAATTCAAAGTAGAGAATATCAGAAGAAGACGTCAGAAGTAGATTTTGAAAAGCGTGTAGCCTATGAGGTATCTGTAAGTAAGTTGGAATATGTTGAGGAAGAAGAGTAGGTGCAGCTGTACTTAACCTGATTAACTGGATTTTTTATTATGTGTATGCTATGATATACATTGTGTATGCTATGTATACATCTAGTTAATTACATTGAGGTGAATTTATTGAGCAAAAAAATTGTTCAGGTCTATTATGGCGCAGGAAAAGGTAAGACAACTGCTGCTATAGGGCAGTGTATTCGATCGGCTGGATTAGGACATTCCGCTGTTATTATTCAGTTCCTTAAAGGAAGAGATGTAGAAGAATTTTCTTTTTTAAATAAATTAGAGCCGGAGATAAAGCTGTTTCGTTTTGAAAAAGCAAAGGAATTCTATTGTAACTTATCTCCAGAGGAACAGAATGAGGAAAAACAGAATATATTGAATGGAATGAACTTTGCAAGAAAAGTAGTTGAGACTGGTGAATGTGATACTCTTGTTTTGGATGAGGTTCTAGGATTAGTTTCTTATGGTATTATTAATTGTGAGGACATCATTAAGTTTATTGAACTAAGGGACGATTACTATAAACTAGTATTAACGGGCGATACATTACCTGAAGAGTTAGTCGACTATGTAGATGTTATTTCTAAGATTGAACCAATTAAAGGATAATTTATACGAATACACAGACAGTTTCGTGAGTAATCATGAAACTGTTTGTCGTATACTGGAAATAATAACAAGAATATGAATAGTATTTTTATTTGTTGTTGACAAAGCAAAATACTGAAGGTATAATAGTCGCAACTAAGAAACAAGGACAACGACAATTTCATATTAGTACATAATTAAGCTTTATTGGTAGAGGTGCATACTTTATAAGTAAACTGCTAGATGTGTTGGGGCGCAGAAGAAGGCAGTGGAAAGGAAAGTTTGCCGAAGGTAAGATAACCCGAATTATTGGTCCTGGGCATATAGTGAACAGCTATATGACTGTCATCATAATATAATGTGATGGAGTGCTACCTAAAGAAATTTCTTCAGTTCATTTTGGAAGATGATAATCTTTAGGGTCGACTCATACGTCGACTTTTTTTATTTTAAAGGAGGGTTTTATATGGCTATTTTTAATGGTGCAGGTGTTGCAATCGTTACACCTATGAAAGCAAATGGTAAAGTGGACTTCGAGACTTTTGAAAAACTAATCGATTTTCAGATTAAAAATGGAACAGACGCAATCGTTGTATGTGGTACTACAGGTGAGGCATCTACCTTATCTCATGAAGAGCATCTAGAATGTATTCGGTTTACAGTTGAGCACACAAACAAAAGAATACCAGTTATTGCAGGAACCGGTTCAAACAGTACAGATACTGCTATTTACCTTTCTAAGGAAGCTGAGAAGAGTGGAGTAGACGGTATCTTGGTAGTAACACCATATTATAATAAAGCTACTCAAAATGGACTAAAAAAACATTTTACTATGATAGCTAACAGTGTTGATGTTCCTATGATTTTATATAATATCCCAGGCAGAACTGGTTGTTCCATGGCAGTGGATACGATTGCTAGTTTGGTAAAAGAGGTAGAGAATATTGTGGCTGTAAAGGAAGCTACCGGTAACATTTCTTTTGTGGCACAGTTGATGTCATCTACTAATGGGGATGTTGATGTATATTCAGGTAATGATGATCAAATTGTACCAATCCTATCATTAGGTGGAAAAGGTGTTATTTCTGTACTATCCAATATTCTGCCACAAGAAACACATAATATTGTGGAATTATATAACAAAGGGGAGGTTGCTGCAAGCCGTAATCTTCAACTAAAATATATTCCGCTGATTAATGCTCTTTTCTCAGAGGTGAATCCTATTCCAGTGAAAAAGGCATTGCAAAGAATTGGATTTGAGGTTGGTCCTCTTCGTATGCCACTTACAGAGATGGAACCACAGAATGAGAAGAAACTTGTAGAAGCTATGGTGCAAGCAGGAATTACTGTGTGTTAAAAAGTTAGAGAGTACATAACGAAAAATGAGTATATTAAGTACATTGGAGTACTATGATTAGAAATATGTAAATATAACGTAAGACAGGAGAGAGGTTGATAAAATGGTAAGAATAATTATGCGTGGTTGTAATGGATTCATGGGGCAGGTGATATCAGAATTGGTGCAGCAGGATCCGGACTGTGAGATAGTAGCTGGAATAGATATTTCAAGCAGTAGGATTAACCCTTATCCAGTATTCGAGAGCTTGGCAGATTGCCATATAGAAGCGGATGTTATCATCGATTTTGCCAGTGTAGTTGGCATAGATTCTTTTCTTGCCGATGCGGCCTTAAAGAAGCTTCCAATTGTGTTATGCACCACTGGACTAAGTGAAGAACAGATATCTTTAGTGAAAGAAACCTCCTCCTATATTCCTATTTTAAAGTCAGCAAATATGTCCTTAGGTATGAATACTTTGTTTAAATTGGTGCAGGAGGCAGCCAAGGTACTAGCTCAGGCAGGCTTTGATATTGAGATTGTAGAGAAACATCATAACAGGAAGGTAGATGCTCCATCTGGCACAGCTCTAGCGATAGCAGATGCCATTAATGATGCAATGAACAACCAATACGAATATATATTTGACCGTTCTCATCAGAGGAAAGCTCGAGAGAAGAAAGAACTTGGTATTAGTGCAGTCCGTGGTGGTACAATTGTAGGAGAACACGAAGTAATCTTTGCCGGGACAGATGAAGTTATTGAGTTTAAACATACAGCCTACTCTAAAGCCATTTTTGCAAAAGGTGCTATCTCAGCCGCTAAATTCTTAGTTGGAAAGCAGCCGGGCATGTACGATATGCAGGAGGTTATTGGATAGCGACTATGAAAAAAATAGAATAAAAAGTAAAACCTCAGATATAATGCATCCTTTATATCTGAGGATTTTTTAAAATCTTATGTAGAAAAATGTTATAAAAAAATACAAAATATGTATTGAATGTTCACAGAAAATACTTAATTTAACATTATTATGTTAATATGATATTATGATTAGAGTATTATATGTGTATTGAAGGAGGAGTCACGTTGATTGAGGTTAAGAATCTGGTGAAGAGGTATGGAAATTATCTGGCTGTAGATAATATTAGCTTCACGGTGAAAAAGGGAGAAATTGTTGGCTTTCTGGGTCCCAATGGTGCAGGCAAGTCGACTACAATGAATGTTATGACAGGTTATTTGTCAGCGACAGAAGGTACAGTCACAATCGATGATTATGATATTTTTGACGAGCCAGAACAAGCTAAGAAACTGATAGGATATTTACCAGAGCAACCACCGGTGTATATGGACATGACTGTAGTTGAGTATCTTCATTTTGTTGCCGCCTTAAAATCTGTAGAAAAAAAACTTCGACGATCTCAGATTAATAAAATTATTGATGATACAAAATTGACAGAGGTAAAAGACAGACTAATTAGACATCTTTCCAAAGGTTATAGACAAAGAGTTGGTATTGCAGGTGCACTTGTGGGTTATCCTGAATTGATTATTTTAGATGAGCCTACAGTAGGATTAGATCCAAAACAAATTATTGAGATCCGTGATTTGATTCGCAAACTTAGTGAAAACCATACTATTATTTTAAGCTCACATATTCTTTCTGAAGTCAGCGCAGTTTGCGAGAGAATAATAATTATAAATAAAGGCCGGCTCATAGCGGATGCTACCCCAGAGAAATTGTCTGAGGATGCCAATAAGAATCCGGTGTTAAAGTTGTCATTGAAATGCTCACTAGACAAGGCAAAGGAGCTTTTGGGTAAAGTAAAGGCAATTACAGAAATAAAAGATACTGAAGAAACAGATGGAATTTGTAGTGCTATGATACATACTATTGAAAAGTCAGATATTCGTGAAGAAGTGTTTCATCTTATGGCAGATGCAAAGATTCCTATTTATGAAATGAAATTACAAACCTTATCGCTAGAGGACATTTTCTTAAAGTTAACCCAGGATAATATTTATTCTGTAGAAAACCAGAATCAGCAAGTGGAAGAATTGATAGATAAGGAGGAAGAGTAGACATGTTGGCTATTTATAAAAAAGAGCTACGATCCTATTTTACAACAATGATTGGGTTTATTTATGCGGCGTTATTCTTGGCAGTAGTAAGCATTTATTTTGTGGTATATAACATACAAACATCATATTCAAAATTTGAATATGTGTTAGCGGATATTAGATTTTTATATGTAATACTGATTCCGATTTTGACAATGCGTTTGATAGCAGAGGAAAAAAAGCAGAAGACAGATCAGTTGTTACTTACTTCTCCTATTTCTGTTTATAAAATTGTAATTGGAAAGTATTTTGCTGCTTACACCATGTATTTAATTCCAATGGCTGTAACTGCATTTTATCCTATAATTATTTCACAATATGGAACAGTTAATTTTGCTACTGCCTATAGTTCTATTATTGGGTTTGTATTATTAGGGGCAACTTATATGTCTTTAGGTTTGTTTGTATCCTCAGTAACAGAAAATCAAGTAATCGCATTGATTGTTACGGCAATAGCTCTTCTTGTAAATCAGATTCTGCCGGGACTAGCCGGAGTTGTTCCTAGTGATTATAGAACGGCTTGGATAGTTATAGCAGCATTGGTTATAATAATATGCTTATTAGCACAGTTGGCTATGCATAATGTTATAATAACTCTTATTCTAGGAGTTGTTGGCGAGATTGGTGCCTGTGTGATTTATTTTGTAGTACCATCTCTATATGATGGGATTGTAGCTAAGATTCTTAGTGTATTTTCTATTAGTGATAAATATGACAACTTTGTTGAAGGCATTCTGGATATTAATGCAATTCTCTATTTCTTCAGCATAATAGTAATGTTCTTATTGCTTACTATTCAAGTTATTAAGAAGAAGAGATGGAACTAGGAAAGGAGGAGATTAGCTTGGAAGAAAATAAAGAGCAAGAGAAGATTTCTATTGTAATCAATGGAAAGAAACCTAATAATACAGCTACTAACACAACTGGAGTTCCTGAAAAGCATGTAATAGAACAAAAATCTCTTAAAGGTAGAGTAAAAGAAGAGTTTACTAGCAGAAAGTTCCGTGGTGGTGCATTTAGTAGCATTTTTATTGTTTTTATTTTGATTGCTGTTGTATTAGTTAATATGATTGTTGGGCAGTTTGATTTAAAGGTGGATTTTACTAATGAGAGTACCTATACGTTGACTAACCAAACAAAGCAAATGGCAGAAGATATAAAAAATGACGTAACACTTTATTATATTGTGGAAAGTGGAAAAGAGGTAAGCCTCTTTAAGAACATCATAGAAAAGTACTCAGAAACATCTGACAAGATTAAAATAGTTTATAAAGACCCTGTACTCTATCCTGATTTTACAGCTAAGTATGTACCTGCTGGATCAGAGGTGAGCAGTAACAGTGTAGTGGTAGTTAATGAATCTACTGGAAAGTATAAATACATACCATATGCTCAGATGTATAATTTGGATTATTCGCAAGTGTACAACGGAAATGCTAAAGAGCCAACTGTAACTGCAATTGATGTGGAGGGTCAGATTACTGCTGCAATTAAAAATGTGACATCAGAAAAGAAGAGCAAAATATATACGGTTTCTGGGCACGGGGAGGAGCTAATCAGTGATTATCTGAAAGAGGAGTTTATAAAACTTGGCACGCAAGTAGAACCCCTGAATATTAGAGGTATGAGTAATCTTGATGTGGATAAAATTGAAGAAAGTACATCTAAAACAGATACTAAAGATACTTCGGTTAGTATTCCAAATGACTGCAGCGTTTTGTATATATGTGGGCCAACCACTGACTATTCAGAGGCTGAGGTGGAAGCCATTAAAAGTTATATGCAAAAAGGCGGAAAAGTTGTAATAATGTTGAATTATCAAGCAAAAAGTATGAACAATTTCTATAACTTTCTTAAATTCTATGGATTACAGGTTATTGAAGGCGTAGTAATGGAAAACGCTTCTCATAGTGGAGGTGGAATTCCATATGTCTCTTATGTGGATACTACCAATATCAATAAAATTACTGATGGTATTAATGACAAAGCGAATCCAGTTATTATGCCAACAGCGTTGGGTATTAAGGAAATTGGTGGGAATAAGAATGTTACGATTGAAAAATTCTTAAACACATCTTCAGAGGCATATTGTAGAACATCTAATGATTTTAATAATGAAAGCAAAAAAGATACAGATGTTGCTGGGCCATTTGACTCAGGTATACTTTTGACAGAAAAATACAATGAAGTTAAAAGTCAGATGATTGTATATTCCTCATATTATGTAGCAGATGACAAATTTGTACAGCAAAGCAATTTTGGTAATGTGACTTTATTAAATAATACTATATCTTTTCTCCTTGGAGAGGAAACAGGATTATCTATTCCTAAGAGAAGTATGTTAGAAACTCGTGTTAAAACTACAAATTCTGATACAGTATTCTACACAGTGATTTTAATTGTTACTATTCCAATCTTATTATTAGCGACTGGTTTCCTGATTTGGTACATGAGAAGGAGGAAAGCTTAATGGCAAAGAAGAAAAAGAAAAAATCACAAGCTGTTACTTTGATGGTTCTAATTCTTGTCATTATTGCACTTGGTTTTGGTTATTTTGTTGCAAGAAGTTTTTCGGAAAACAATGGAGAAAAAAAATATAGCCTTGAAGATAAAAAGCTTATTCAAAAAGATGTCTCAAAAGCAAAAACATTAAAATATACCCTTAAAGGGAAGGAATTTGTTTTTGTTAATGAGAATGGTATCTGGAAGGCGGAGTCGGAGAAAGATAGACCTCTAAATCAAGATTCTATAAAGGATATGGTAAGTCTATTTGAGGAAATGACTGCAAGTAAAATCATTTATACGAATCAGGATAAGATTGCTGATTTTGCTCTTAATAAACCAGCCTTGACAGTTACCCTTACTATGGAGGATGAGTCTAGCTATTCCTATTCTGCAGGAGTTCCCGTTGTAAATGATGAGAGTGGATGTTATGCTATCGTACAGGGATTCCCGGGGATTTATTTTCTGCCAGAAGGATATTACAAACTGTTTATAGAGGATTTGAGCGACATAACGCAAATGCCTTCCATAACTGACATTACCTCCGAAAATATTACAAAGATTAAGATTACAAAGAATAGTAAAGTACTGATAGATGTGGCTCAGGATAAGAACACAGAGCAATGGATGATAAAAGAACCATATGATTACAGTGTGAGAACTAATGCGGAAAATATGGATGTCCTAATATCCAAATACGTTGGTTATAGGTTTTTGAAGAGTATTAATTACAATTGTACTGATTTTAGTAAGTATGGATTGGATAAGCCTTCTTCAGAAATCTATCTAGAATATTTTACTAAGGATTCAACATCAAGTACAATTACTAAGCATACTCTAAAGCTTTCAGTTGGCAATAGTGAAGATGATGCAGCTTATTATGTAAGAGTTAATGATGGTAATAGTGTTTATACCATGAGTTTGAATACTATTGATTTCTTAACCAATGTAGATCCTTTCGATTATGTTTACACTACCTTAGTTGATACAGATATATCTGATGTGGCTAAAGCATCCTTTACCGTAAAAGGAAAAGCCTATGACCTACAGATTGAAAGAAGTGATACTATAGGTACTGAGGACAAAGGAGATAAGAAGACCGAAAATGTATATAAGTTAAATGGTATTGAGAAAGAGGCTTCCGAAGTAGGTACATTTTATAGCAAAGTAAACCAAATAAATATTGTTGAAAAAGTCGGAAAGAATGTAAATACTTCGAAACCAGTATGTAGTATAAAGGTTACAGATACCAATCAAAAGGAATTTAACTATAATATATATGAGTATGATGTAAATTATTATGCTGTACAACATGAAGGCCATATATACTTTCTTGTGGATAAAAGACGTGTAGATGATATGGCTCAAACTTTAGAAGGTTTATAGAGGTTTATTAGAGCAGTCAAACTCACTGGTTTAACTAGTGGGCTTGGCTGCTTTTTTGTTGAACAGGGAGCCTAGATTTACACCTTGGCAGAGAAAAGGATGTCGCTGGCACAGCTAAGCCTAGGTGGAGAGTCTTGCAAGCAAAGTTCTTTGTTCTCGCTCAAATAGTAAAGATAGTGAAAAAGCACATACTTACTCAAAAAATATCAATATATAGTGAAATTTTGAAATAATAGTGTTAGAATATTACTATGGTAAAATATAGTAGATAAAATTAAAATATCTTTTAGGGCTTATCCAACATAATATTGGAAACTTAAAAATATAATAAGTTAAGCATATAATTTAAATATATGCTGGGAGTGTACTCCATAAAAAAGACTAATAGGTGATGGTTAGTATGGTAAATAATAGGGTGAAATTGGTTTTAATAGGAATTTGTACGGTAATTATGATATCTATATTCATAAAAAATGTTTCGGAGAGAATCAATACCTCGGCAGAGCCAATTATGGAAACAGCGGTAAAAGAACCTCAAGATTCAGGGATTACCAGGTCGTATCTGGCCAAGTTGATTTCCCTATTACAGTATTCAGATAATGAATTGGATCAGATGGAGAATCTCTCTGATTATCCTGATATTAAGGATGGAACATGGTATTACCGTTATATTAATGGACTTTGTAGTATGGATCTAGATACTTTGTTTGTAGAGAAAAATAACAATTTTGAGCCTGAAAAGAGAGTAACCTATGGAGAGGTGAAAGGTTTACTTGCTAAAGTGGCAACGAATCAACCAGAAGAACAATTAAAACAACAGTTTTCAGATATATGGAACCCTCAAAAACAACAGACTGATATAACCTGGGACGATTTTCTTATGGTATATTCCTATCTCATAAATAAAATATATTCTATTCAGGAGGGATCTACTTTAAACAGTGCCTTGCAGATGAAGGAATTGTATGTTATTGGAACTGATGAGAATATAAAAAGCCTGGATAAATTTTCTGTTGTAACTGATGAAGGACAACTTATGGGTGCAGGACTATCGTTAGATGAGTACATTGATTGTACCATTTATGCTTATACAAGAGATAACGAAATCCTTTATGTAAATCCAGCTAAAGATGTAGAGAAAACATTGAAAAATGTGTGGGTTGTGAATCAGAATGAGAAAGAACTTGATATTTATATAAATGGTGTACTACGTACATTTGCCTTGAAAAATGTAATTAGTCAGAAGGTTTCCAAACATGTAGCTGATATTGTTATAAAAAATAAACTAGTGCAAAGTATTACCTTAAAGCCAGATGTGATTAAAGCGAAGGTTTTGGTTGCTAAGGATGATTATATTGAACTAGAGGGATATGGCAAGATTCCCTTGGATGATAATTATCGAGTGTATAAAATTTATGATGAGCCGACTATAGAAACGACCAATGCGGTACTTGTAGGTTATGAAAATACGAATTTTGTAGTAAGTAATGGTAAGATTTGTGCAGCCTTGATTACCCAGAAGATTACTGCAAAGGACATTCGTATCATATTAAATAACAGTAATTTTACATCTTATTATCAAAGTAATGTAAAGATTACCTCGAATAGTCCATTTACCATATATTATGGAAATAAGAAAAAGCAATTTAAAGCTAAGGAAGAGGTATCCATTGATAAGTCCAGTGAGTACTTAGTAAAGGGAAGACTTAAAGTGAAGGCAGACAAAGAAGAGGGGCAGATAAAAATTCTCAGTCTAAAACGTAGTTATGGTAATCCGAGCTACAGAGGTACTATAGAGGTGTCTTATAATAATAAGGGTTTTACCTTGATAAATGAACTTCCATTAGAGGAATATTTGTATGCGGTAATCCCAAGCGAGATGCCAACCAGTTATGGACTTGAGGCATTAAAGGTACAGGCAGTTTGTGCTAGAAGCTATGCGTATAATCATTTAATTACTAACAGTTGCAGTAAATATGGCGCACATGTTGATGACAGCACACAGTTTCAGGTCTATAACAATCAGAAAGAAAATGAGTTATCTATAAAAGCGGTAAAAGAGACATATGGACAGGTATTGCAGTATGATAACGAAGTGGTGTTTGCCTATTATTTTTCAACTTCCTGCGGTGTTACAGCAGACGTGGATTATGTATGGAA
>JAEYPA010000102.1 GCA_023411225.1 Bacillota bacterium | reverse complement strand
AACATATTCATTTTCATGAGTCTCTTCAAATAACTTAATCTGTTCTCCAATAAACTTAAAGCCGGTTAAAACTTCAATTAATCTTGCATTGTATTTCTTTGCAATCTGATCGGTAATATTACCGGTTACAATGGTCTTAATTAAAGCACTATTAGCTGGAAGAATACCATGAGCCTGTTTCTGAGAAAATTCATACTCTGCAATCATGGCTCCTGACATATTACCAGTTAAAAGAACAAATTCTCCCTTATCATCACGAATACATACCCCAAGACGGTCAGCATCTGGATCGGTTGCCAGAATTACATCTGCTCCCACTTCATCTGCTAATTTTTTAGCTAAAGCAAATACCTTAGGATCTTCTGGATTAGGATAGGAAACTGTTGGGAAGTTACCATCAGGCATCTCCTGCTCTTCTACTACATAGACATGTTCAAAGCCGATTTCCTTAAGAATGCGTCTTACCGGCAGATTGCCGGTTCCATGTAATGGAGTAAACACAATCTTTAGCTCCTTGCCAGCTTCAGAGATAGGGTTAATTACTAATTTCTTCAGTTCTTCTATATAGGAATCATCAAGCTCTTTGCCTACTACACAATATAAACCGGCATCGATGGCTTGTTGTTTGTCCATGGTCTTAATAGAGGTAAACTCCTGGATGGCATTCACTTCTCCAATAATCTCAGCATCCTTAGGAGCGGTAACCTGAGCGCCGTCCTCCCAATATACTTTATAACCGTTGTACTCCGGTGGATTGTGGCTGGCAGTTACCACAATACCTGCGATACAGCCAAGCTTGCGAACGGTATAGGAAAGTACTGGTGTTGGACGAAGGGATTCATAGATATAAGCTTTGATTCCATTAGCACATAAACAAAGTGCAGCAGCTGTAGCAAATTCAACAGACATATTTCTGGAGTCGTAGGCAATGGCAACGCCTTTGTCCTGTCCGCCCTGTTTGATAATATAATTAGCAAGGCCCTGTGTAGCCTTTCCTACTGTATAAATATTCATACGGTTTGTACCGGCACCTACAATACCACGCAAACCTCCTGTACCAAACTCTAACTCTTTAAAGAAGCGGTCTTTAATCTCTGTATCATTATCTGCTATGGCTTTTAATTCATTACGGGTGTCAGCATCAAAATATTCATCGGATGCCCATAAGTTATATTTGTCCATATAATTCATACTAATTTCCTCTTTTCTGTTATTATCCTAGCCTTAATCACACTATTATGTTCCAATTATATATGTTTTTTTATTATTTTTCAATCCTAGTATGTTCCATTAAATAACACAATATCCTTATATTATTTCTTTATATACCAAAAACTCCTAATGAACCTTTCCGTATCATGGTATCATTAGGAGTTTATTATTTATCCTCTGATTAAATAGCAGATGTTATGCGCAATATTATGCCTGATTAACTGAACCAAATAGTTCCATCTTTTCTTTTACAGTAGCTTTAATAGCTTCATAGCCAGGTGCTAATATCTTACGAGGGTCAAAGCCTTTCCCCTGAAGATCCTTACCAGCTTCAATATATTCTCTTGTAGCAGCTGCAAATGAAAGCTGACATTCCGTATTAACATTAATCTTAGCAACACCAAGAGAGATTGCCTTCTTAATCATATCTTCAGGAATGCCGGTACCACCATGAAGTACTAATGGCATATCACCAGTTAATTTCTGAATTGCATCTAATGTCTCAAAGCTTAAGCCTTCCCAGTTTGCTGGGTACTTACCATGAATATTGCCAATACCAGCTGCAAGCATTGTAACACCAAGGTCAGCAATTGCTTTACATTCCTGAGGATCCGCACATTCACCCTTGCCGATTACACCATCTTCTTCTCCACCGATAGAACCAACTTCTGCTTCAATAGACATTCCTTTTTCATTACAAATTCCAACTAATTCCTGAGTCTTTGCAATGTTTTCATCAATTGGATAATGAGAACCATCAAACATGATGGATGAGAATCCAGCTGCGATACATTGTTTAGCACCTTCATAGGAACCATGATCCAGGTGAAGAGCTACAGGTACTGTGATGTTAAGTTCTTCTAACATACCATTTACCATACCTACGATTGTTTTATAACCACACATGTACTTTCCTGCTCCCTCAGAAACACCAAGGATTACTGGGGAATTAAGTTCCTGTGCAGTTAATAGAATAGCTTTTGTCCACTCTAAGTTATTAATATTAAACTGACCTACTGCATAATGGCCTGCTTTTGCTTTAGTAAGCATTTCTTTCGCTGATACTAACATAAATGACCTCCATATTATCTACTTGTTTATCTACTTGTTATGACTTAGAACTTAAAAGTATCTACTTATCCAGCCGTATTCGGTCCTACGTCATGTGTATTATAACCTATCTTTCCGAAAAAGAAAACCAAATTTTCACACTATTTCCTTAGCCTGCTAATCCTCCGTCCAGATAGGAAGCTACTATAACATCTGCATCTCCTGTCATACCAGGATATACCCTTACCTTTTGCTCCATTAGTGTCTCTAAGGCTTCCTGGCCAATACCTCCACAGATTAAAGTAGTAACCTTAAGTTCCTCTAACCGTTTAGCCGCAGATTCATGTCCGTTCCCAACACAATCCATTTCCTTCTGATCTACTAATATCTGATTAAAAATATCATATATCTTAAACTTTTTAGCTTTTCCAAAATGCTGATCAATCTCATTGCTATCCGTAATTGGAACTGCTATTTTCATAGAACCCTCTATTTTAATATTCTTTTCTTCTTCCACTGGGCACTGTTCTTCAATGAAAGCAGCTGTCTCACTAAGATATGGAACCTGAAGTTCTTCTACCAACCCTTTATCCACTGCAGCAGGAATTGCCGGATCAATTGGAACACGGTCTAACACAGGAATGTGGTATTTGGCACTCACCTCATCTACATGACTTTCGCCGAAGACACTAATCTTCTCACCACAATTGCCACAGGTGATATAACTATAGTTCTCCACCAGACCAAGGATAGGTACATTCATGGCCTTTGCCATATTCACAGCCTTTCCAACAATCATAGAAACAAGCTCTTGTGGAGAAGTCACGATAATAATGCCATCCAGTGGGATGCTCTGAAATACGGTTAATGGTACATCTGCTGTTCCAGGAGGCATATCCACAAACATATAATCCACCTGATCCCAGATGACTTCGGTCCAAAACTGCTTTACCGTACCAGCAACGATTGGTCCTCTCCAAACTACTGGCATTTCCTCTGAATCCAACAGAAGGTTCACAGACATTACTTTAATACCCTCTTTACTTACTGCAGGAAAGATTCCCAACTCATTACCAGAGGCTTTACTATTGATACCAAAGGTCTTTGGGATGGAAGGCCCTGTAATATCTGCATCTAAGATTGCCGTCTTATATCCTTTACGGTTCATAAGTACTGACAGATAGGATGTGGTTAAGGATTTTCCTACCCCTCCTTTACCACTAACTACTCCGATTACTTTCTTCACTTTACTATATTGATTCACTGGCTCTAACATACTCTTTCTGTTGTCTGAAGAGCAGGTTGTAGAACAGCTGTTGCAATCACCTGAACAACTCATGTTCTAAAAACTCCTTTCATATCCTATTATGCATCAAATGTTCCTTAAATATTGAAGGCTGCATATACATATACATATAAATATAAAATGGTATCTGATTTATCTTAAAAGAAGATAAATCCTTCGGGTGAATTATAATTTAATTGCCAACCTATGTCAATAGCGCCGACGTTCTTACCCTATATCTCCGTTCCATTGGCAGAAACAAGATTATTTGAAAAATTGTGGTTATATGAAAATTATCTAGTATTCTAGTAGAAATTGTGTTATATTGATATTCGGTGGCACTTTGCCTAGATGGTAGGTAATATGACCATATGGAGGATAAATATGAGCGAAGCTATAATTAAATTTGAAGAAAAGTTAAAAGAACTTGTTCAAATTGCCAAGAAGAACAAAGGTGTAATTGAAGTTGAAAAAGTCAATGATTTCTTTAAAGAACTTAACCTTAATGTTACACAGATAGATAAAATATATGAGTATTTAGAGGCACATAACATTGTAGTTCTTAACTTAACAGACGATGAGCCGGATGACAGCGTTTTATTAGAGTTGGAAAATGATGAAGAGCTTGCCATGGTAGAAGATCTGTCCTCTTCCAATGCTGTTATGTCAGACGACCCTGTAAAGCTATACTTAAAGGAAATTGGAAGCTACCCTCTTCTTTCTATTGAGGAAGAAATAGCTTTAGCAAAAAAGATAGAAGATGGAGACGAAATGTCTAAGAAGATTCTGGCAGAATCCAACCTTCGTCTGGTTGTCAGCATCGCTAAACGTTATGTCGGTAGAGGCCTTTCTTTTCTGGATCTTATTCAAGAAGGTAACCTTGGTCTAATTAAAGCAGTGGATAAATTCGACTACACCAAAGGCTATAAGTTCAGTACCTATGCCACCTGGTGGATTAGACAGGCAATCACCCGTTCCATTGCAGACCAGTCTAGAACTATTCGTATTCCTGTGCATATGTCAGAGGTCATTAACAAAACATACCGAGTTTCCCGTAGCTTACTTCAGGAACTAGGACGTGAACCAACGGAGCAGGAGCTTGCAGAAGCTATGAACCTGCCAATTGATAAGATCAGAGAGATTCTTAAGGTGTCTGCTGACCCTATTTCTCTGGATACCCCAATCGGTGAAGAAGATGATAGTCATTTAGGCGACTTTATTAAAGATGATTCCATTGTAGGACCAGAGGATGCCGCTGCTTACTCTGTACTTCAGGATCAAATCGGAAAGCTATTAGATACCTTAACAGAGCGTGAACAGCGCGTTCTTATCCTACGATTTGGTTTAAAGGATGGTCGCACCAGAACCTTAGAGGAAGTTGGCAAGGAGTTTAACGTTACCCGTGAACGTATCCGTCAGATTGAAGCAAAGGCTTTAAGAAAGCTACGCCACCCAAGCCGTGCAAGAATGTTAAAAGGATATGATATTCTATAAAATCGAGTAGGAGGGAGTGACTAACTCCCGTCCTCTCTCAGCACCGTGCATACCGATCGGTACACGGCGCTTTCAATAGTTGATGTGCACAGACTGATAGGCTGTGGCTAAATCATAAAAGCCACTG
>JAEYPA010000071.1 GCA_023411225.1 Bacillota bacterium | reverse complement strand
GTACCATCTAATCGATTATGGTTAGGTGGTATTTTTATGCTCAAAATCAAGTGCTTACAGGAATGTAGGTGCTTTTTATATGTCCAAAACTATTACGACACTAAACTGTTAGGATAGTTGACGAACTTAAACGGAAAGGAGTGCTTACTATGCACAATATAAGAAGATTTTTCATGGAACCTGACAATGGAGGGGGAAATGGTGGTAACGGTGACCAAAACACCGGAAGTCAGCAACAACAACCAACAGGCCAACAGCAGAATCCAACTGGTGGTATCGATTACGATAAAATCCAATCTATGTTAGATACTGCCACGACCAAGAAAGAGAATGCAGTTCTTAAGTCATACTTCCAACAGCAAGGTATGACAGAAGAGGAGGCAAAACAGGCTATGGAAGCTTATAAGGCCAATAAGCAGAGCCAACAGCCGGATGTTACTGCAATTCAAACACAGCTGCAACAAGCGCAGGAACTTGCAAGCCAAGCAGAAATCGAAAAGCTAGCAACGATGGAAGCGATTGGGCTTGGTATTGATGTAAAAACATTACCATACGTGCTTAAGATGGCTGATCTAAGTAATGTAAAAGGAACAGATGGTAAAGTCAATCAAGAATCACTTAAAAATGCCTTAAACAAGGTGCTTGAAGATGTACCAGCTCTAAAACCTACTACCCAAGGGAATACTGGTTTCCAGATTGGTGCATCCGGTAGTAACAATAACAATCAAACTTCCGAAGATGATTTAAAGAAAGCCTTCGGACTATAAGAAAGGTGGAATAATACATGGCAGTATATTCTTATGCAGAATCATTTACACAGTTATTAGCACAGAAATACGCTAAGGAGCTTTGCTCCGATGACTTAACTAAGTCTAATTTAGGTGTGCAGTTTATTAATGCGCAGACCATTAAGTTGCCTAGAGTAACTATGAGTGGTTACAAAGATCATACTCGTACAGCAGGCTTTAATGCCGGAACAATGAGTAATGATTGGGAGCCAAAGAAATTAGCTCATGATAGAGATATTGAGTTCTTCATTGATCCAATGGATATTGATGAAACTAACTTAGCTTTATCAGTGGCTAACATTCAGAATACATTTGAAGAGGAGCAGGCAATTCCTGAAAAGGATTCCTATCGCTTCTCTAAACTTCATGCAGAGTTAACTACCTTTTCTGGTAGAATCGATAGCACTGTAGTTGATGCAGCCACATTCTTAGATGTATTTGATACAGAAATGGCTTACATGGATGAAGCTGGAGTTCCTGAAGAGGGACGTATCCTTTATGTAACTCCAACAATGAATAAGATCGTTAAACAGGCACAAGGAATTGAGAGAAGTATTAGTATCTCTGCTGGTGCCACTGTAGTTAACAGAAAGGTACATAGTCTTGATGATGTAAAGATTAAAATGGTACCTGCTGCTAGAATGAAGACCGCTTATGATTTTACAAATGGCTGTGTAGCAGCTCAAACAGCAAAGCAGATTAACTTCATTCTTGTTCATCCATCATGTGTTGTATGTCGTGATAAATACGCATACATCAAGTTATTTACTCCTGGAACAGATTCTCGTACAGCAGACGGTTATTTATATCAAAACCGAAACTATGGTGATTTATTCTTGCTTGAAAAGAAAATCGCCGGCTGTGCAATTAATATTACAGCATAAGGAGGACTAGTTGATGAAAGCAGTAAAAGCGAATAAAGAATATGCAGTTACCGAAGCTGAGAAGAAAGGCTATATCGACCAAGGATATGATATCGTTGATGACGATGGTAAAGTGGTTAAATACGGTAGAGGTAAGACAGTTCCTTATGATGAACACATGAAAGTGGTTAAGGAGTTAGAAAACTTAAAAGCTAAAGGAAAAAAGGCTAAGGAATCCGAAGATTCTAAGACTGATAAGACGGAATAGGCGGTGATGTTGAATGGCATATCAAGGATATGTAACTCCATCCGAGTATAAGGAAAACCATAACGACATTCCCGATGATGTGCTAGAAAACAAATTAAAGCAGGCAAGTCGAAACATTGACTTGCTTACCTTTAACCGTATCGTAGCGCATGGATTTACCAACCTTACAGGTTTCCAGCAGGAAATTGTGAAGGAATGTGTTTGTGAGTTGGCTGACTTCTATTATAACAATGACGATATGATCCAGAATGTGCTCAAGAACTATTCCATCAACGGTGTGTCAATGGCCTTTGGAGATACCTGGAATGTACACGTGCAGAATGGTGTGGCCATCAGTAATGCTACATACAGCAAGCTTATGTCAACAGGTCTCTGCTGTGCTAGATTGGGGTGATTGTGTGAGATACCCATGTTTAATAGATAAGAGATTCTGCAAGACAGATATAACAGTCGAGATCGAGCCGGAAGGTGTAGATAAGTACGGTGAACCTCTTACTCCTGTTACTTGGTCAGGCAATGCAAATTACCAAGACAAAGGTAAAACAGTCCTCACTGCAGAAAAGAAGCTGATACAGCTTACCGGATGCGCACTGATACCTGGAGATATAGCTCCTGACTTACCAACCTTAAGCGGTGGAACCGTTACAGTCAATGAGGTAAAACGAAAGCTATATGAAGGTACCAAAGTCCGTAATCCGGATGGTACCGTTAATCACACTAGATTGGATGTGATTTGATGGCTCGATATGTTAGTTCTAGGGTCCGGATTAATCGAATGGCCATTAGACAGTTTGACAGAGCTACTGTAGCAGCCTTAGAAAAGACAGCTGATGCGCTGCAGGGTGAAATCAGAGATGCACAAGTAATTCCCATGGAAACTGGTGCGCTAAGAGGAGAACAGTTCTTCATTGATGATAGTGATTCTAATAAAGGGCATATCACTCTTTCTCATAGCACCCCTTACGCTAGACGATTGTACTTTCATCCTGAGTATCACTTTAGTCATGAGTTTGCAGCCCATGTAAAAGGCAAGTGGTTTGACGATTGGATTAATGGGTCCAAAAAGAAACGGCCGCAGGAAATATTTAACCAGATGTATAGAAGGGAGAGTGGTATATAAGTGTTTTTATTGAGAAATGTGAGAGATTATATTGCTACTCTGAATATAGCAGTAGATGAAAACTGCTACTGTGGAAAGATGGATTCTAAGCCGGATAAGGCAATCGGAGTCTATAACCTAAAAAGTAGCAGACAAGCCGAGATCCCTGTGGGCGGGATTGAGAATAGGTCTTATGATACCAAGGCAATTAGTATCTTGGTACATTGGAATAAGAGCCCCTCTCAGACAGAGACTGCAGCGATTAGTTTATACAATGCACTACAACAGTGCAAACAGGTAACAGTAAACCAGCACTTAATCAAATATATTCAGATGCTCCAGGAAG
>JAEYPA010000031.1 GCA_023411225.1 Bacillota bacterium | reverse complement strand
GTATTTACAGTGGAAACATTGGATTACTTATTTAAGGGTGGTCGATTAAGCAGAACTAGTGCAATTGCAGGTGGACTGCTAGATATAAAGCCTATTATCAAGGTAAATAAGGCAGGTGCCCTAGAGGCTTTCGATAAAGTAAGGGGAAGAAACCGTTCTTTGAAGAAATTGATAGATTTTGTAGGAGAAAAGGGTGCAGATCTAAAAAATCAGACAATAGGACTTGTACATGGGGATTGTTATGATACCTTAATGGAGGTGAAGCAGACACTTACCGAGAGATATGGGTGTACTCATTTTATTGAGAACTATGTCGGTTGTGCCATTGGTGCCCATACCGGACCAGGTATTATCGGGATTACGTTTTTAAATGCTGAGTCACCATATAAGCAATATTTTAAGAAATAGACTTTAAGGAGCTTTCTATGATAAACATGGATTTAGAGGATTATATTGAAGAAGTCAAGTTCCAGATGACCGAGTGGGACTATCTGGAAGAAGAAATGATACTGGGCTGGGAGGACAAGGCCAGAGAATGGACGGAACATCATTTTGACCGGCAGATTGTGAAAAAAGGTGAAGATGTAACAGTTTTCTTTAAGGATGAGGAGCTTCCTGAGACTATGGCCCGCAAGTTCTATCGTGCTGTAAGAGATGATAATGAGGAACAGTATTGGAAGGATTTTGATTTATTAGATAGATAAGAGAAAAGTAAAGTGCATATTAAAAAGGCATCTCAGGAAAGAGATGCTTTTTTTAATATAGACTTTATGGTATCCAGAATCATAATAGATGTATATTGGTTTCCTTCTGAAAATTCAATATCACCGATAGCAACATCCTGGTAAAGCTGGTCTGCAATTTCCTCTAGTGCAGGTTTGACAAGAGGATACATGGTGGTTACTGATTCATCCAGGTTCACAAAACGAACGGAATTAATGTGATTATCATCTAACACTACTTCCAGATTCAAGGTGGCATTATCCAGGTTCATTTGAGAGGTATATACACCAGGCTTGTAGATTGGTGTATCGTCATCTGAAGCCGCTTTATTTTTTGGGAAAAACATAATGACCAGTAAAAGAATTAAAAGTATGCCCAGTCCTATAAAAATAACCGTATAAATGATTTCTTTTAGGTGTAAGACAACAATCTTTGTTTTTGACATCCTTCATCCTCCAATAGGCAGATTCAATTTGAGTATGTACGTTCAAATGAATAATTACTTAACTTTATATAATCATATTTTTGTAAAAGCAGTTTTATGATTACTTTTTATCTCATATTTCATTTAGTTTGCCAATCGTTTATAATAAGGATATTGAGAAAATAGGAGGCGCATATGTCTTTACAATTCATCTTAGGAAGCAGTGGGGCTGGGAAATCCCATTGCTTGTATCAGGAAATCATTAATAAATCTATAGAGAATCGAGACACCAACTATATTGTTATCGTTCCTGAGCAGTTCACTTTGCAGACACAAAAGGATCTGGTTACCATGCATCCTGACCATAGTATTATGAATATTGACATATTAAGCTTCATGCGTCTGGCCTATCGGGTATTCGAAGAAACCAACACAAAGCAAAGGTTGGTGTTAGAGGATACAGGAAAGAGCATGATTCTTAGAAAGGTCATTGCCACCAAAAAGGATGAACTTATATTATTTCAGAAAAATGTTCGCCGAAGTGGATTTGTAAACGAGCTTAAATCCTTTTTATCCGAGTTGTATCAGTACAGCATCGGCCCAAAAGAGCTGGAAAGCATGATAGAAAAGGTGAATAACAAACCGATGCTATCAGGTAAGTTAAAGGATATGTTAGTCATTTACCAAGGTTTTCAAGAATTTTTAAGTGATAAATATATTGCTGCAGAAGAATTATTAGAGTTGTTAAGCCAGGTAATTGATCAATCTAATATGCTTGCCAATTCTATTATCTGTTTTGATGGCTTTACCGGTTTTACTCCGATTCAGTATAAGCTGATGCAGAAGCTGATGGTAATTGCTAAAAAGGTACTTGTTACAGTAACCATTGATAGCAGAGAAAGTCTAGAGGATATAGGGGAAGAATTCCAGTTGTTCCATATGAGTAAGAAAACTATAGCCAAGCTTACTGAATTAGCTGAGGAGGTACAGGTTAAGGTAGAACCTCACTATTATGTGGGCAAGGACCTAGTGCCATACCGTTTTCGTCAGTCAAAGGAACTTGCAGCCTTAGAGCATAATCTTTTTAGATATCCTTATCAGGCATATCAGGGGGAAATGAAGGATATTCGCCTTCTTTCCGCTACCGATGCAGATGGAGAGGTTGATTACACAATCAAGGAGATTATGCGTTTGATTCAGGAGGAGGGATATCGCTACAAGGATATAGCAGTGGTAACAGGGGATTTGGCTACCTATGGAACTAAGCTTCTGAAGGAATGTGAGAAGGTAAAGATTCCTTGTTTCTTGGATTTGAAAAAGGATGTATTGGCTAATCCCCTAGTTAAATTGGTACACTCGGTACTGGAAATCTATTATACAGACTATACCTATGAAAGTGTTTTCAGACTTCTTCGTAATGATTTGATTGATATCGATAAGGAACAAGTAGATGTACTGGAAAATTACGTTCTTGCTGTAGGAATTCGTGGGAAGAATGCCTGGGGGAAGGAATGGAAAAGAAAGTATCGAGGCAAGGGAGAGTTAAATCTTGAGGAACTGAATGTTCTTCGTGAAAGAATCGTAACAATGCTTACTCCTTTAGGACTGTGCGTGAAGGATGGAGAGGCATCCATTGAGGATATGACACGAGGATTGTATGGATTCTTAGTGGATAATCAGGTGGAGCAGAAAATAAAGGCGTATGAGGCGTATTTTACTACAAACCACGAGCCTTTACTTGCCAAAGAATATAAGCAGATCTATGGTATTGTTATGGAGTTGTTTGATAAATTAGTGGAGCTTCTTGGAGATGAACAGGTAAGTTGTAGGGAGTTCAAGGAGCTTTTAGAAAGTGGTCTTTCTGAGGCCAAGGTTGGTTTGATTCCTCCGGGAATTGACCAGGTAGTCATAGGAGATATTGAACGTACTCGTTTAAAGGATATCAAAGCCTTGTTTTTGCTAGGAGTAAATGATGGTATCATTCCAAAGGTCAATGGACAGGGTGGTATAGTGACCGATATGGAACGAAATCTTTTGGCAGATAAGGATGTCATTATGGCACCAACTAGAAGGCAGAATAGTTATACGGAGCAATTCTATCTGTATCTGAATCTTACGAAACCAAGAAAAAAGCTGTATATCATGTACAGCAAGGTAGGTAGTAGTGGAACTAACAATGGAAAGGCCATCAGGCAGTCCTATCTAATTTCTAAAGTACTGCAGGTATTTCCAAAGCTTATTACAGAGGACATTAGTCTTCATACCTATGAGGATTGTATACAGTCGGTATTAGGAGCGGACAAAGGTCTTGCGTACATGATTCACGGCTTACGGGAGTATCATGAAATGATGCCGGCATTGTGGTCGGAGTTATTCAGCTGGTATAAGAGACAAGAGGAGTATGAGGAACTGTTACAGTTTCTTTTAGAGGGCGCCTGCTATGAGAAACAAGAGCTTAGTCTAAATAAGGCAGTAGCGAAAGCATTGTATGGAGAAACCTTAACCAATAGTGTCACTAGGTTAGAGAAATATGCTGCTTGCGCCTACGCTCATTTTCTAAAATACGGTTTAGAGCTAAGTGAGAGAGTTACTTATGAGTTAGAGATGCCAGATATCGGAAACCTGTTCCATAGCTCCATGGAACTCTTTGCCAAAAAGCTTCATGATAGCACCTATTCATGGAAAGATGTACCTATAGAGATTCAAGAGAAGTATACCCTGGAGGCAGTTGAGGAGGTAACAAAGGACTATAATAATCAGATTTTATATAGTTCTAAACGCTATGAATATCTGATTAAGCGAGTGGAGAGAATTACGAAGCGCACTGTCTGGGCGTTATGCGAGCAGGTAAAATGTGGTGATTTTATACCGCAAGGTTTTGAACTTCAGTTTTCCAGAATGGATCATCTAAACTCTGTCAACGTGGACCTTAGGGATGGTTCGGTTATGAACCTGAGGGGACAGATTGACAGGCTTGATGTGGCTGAAACAGAAAAAGAACAGTACCTTAGAATTGTGGATTATAAGTCAGGAAATACCAGTCTTGACCTATCGAAAGTGTACTATGGACTTCAACTGCAACTTGTGGTGTACCTCAAGGTTGCCATGGAAATCGGTGAAAAGCAGAATCCTGAGAAAATTGTCATTCCAGCGGGGATCTTCTACTATAATATTGATGATCCAATTGTAGAGAAGAAAGGCTCTAAAGAGGAAGTGGAGCTTCAGATGTTGGATAAACTTCGTTTAAAAGGGTTTGTTAATCAGGATGCAAAGGTAATTAAGGCTATGGATCATAACTTTATAGATGAGGATGAGCCGTTAAAGCCAGGGACCTCCTCTATTGTGATACAGGTGGGGACAAAAGCTAATGGAGATTTTAGTAAGGCATCTAAGACAGTATCAAAAGCGTCATTAAATCAGATGTGTCAATTTGCCATGAACAAGGTAAGACAGTTTGGTAATGAGATGGTAGAGGGAAGAGTAGAATTGGATCCTTACAAAATGGGTAATGCTACAGCTTGTGATTACTGCGAATATGGAAGTGTCTGTGGCTTTGATGTAAAGCTTCCGGGAAGTAAATATAGGCGTATTCTTAAAAAGGATGCTGAGGAGGTCTGGAACCTATTTCGGGAAGATGACGGGAAGGATAAAGAGGAAGATAACGTAGATGAGACGAAGGGAGGCCAGGACAATGGGGAAAGTTAATTGGACCAAAGAGCAGGAGCAGGTCATTCATTTAAGAAACCGCAATATCCTGGTGTCTGCAGCAGCCGGTTCTGGTAAGACAGCTGTGTTAGTACAGCGTATTATTACCATGATAACAGACGAGGAACATCCAGTGGATGTGGACCATTTACTAATTGTGACCTTTACTAAGGCCGCTGCAAGTGAGATGAAGGAGCGTATCCTTAAGGCACTCGATGAACGCTTACAGGAGGAACCTGATAATAAGAGATTACAAAAGCAAATTGCCCTGATTCCTACTGCTCAGATTATGACCATTGATGCATTTTGTCAGTATATCGTGCGTAACTATTTTAATACCATTGATATAGATCCCTCATTTCGGGTAGGAACCGAAGGAGAGTTGGAATTGTTAATGGCAGATGTCATGAGTGAGCTTTTAGAGCGGTATTATGAGGAATTGCCGGAGAATTTTGTAGAGCTGATTGAATGCTACGCTACAGGGAAGTCGGATAGTGGCATCGAGAATCTGATAGTTAGGCTTTATAATTTTTCCGTTAGCTACCCATGGCCAGAGGAATGGCTTAAACAGAATCTTAATTCCTTTTGTGTTCAGACCTTAGAGGAAATGGAGCAAACGGACTGGATGAAACAGTTGCTTTATTACCTGGAGCTTATGTTAAAGGATTATTCTGAAAGAATGGAAGAACTAATCGCTATCTGTGAGGAGTCAGATGGCCCTTATATGTATCTAGATATATTACAGGAAGAAAAGGATATGATAACAAAGATTCAAAAGTCTACCTCTTATCAGGAGTATTATAATCAATTTGCGACACTATACTTTGCCAGGTTGTCGGGAAAAAGGGATAGTGCAGTGTCTGTCGATAAACGAGAATTTGTAAAAAATACGAGAGAACGAATAAAAAAAGCAATTCAGGGCCTTATGGGACAATTCTTTTTCCAAAGTCCGGATGGAATGCTTCTAGACATTCAAAAGACCAGAATCAGTATGGAAGCCTTGATTCATCTGACCATAGAATTCTCCAAAGAGTATAGAAAGAAAAAGGAAGAGAAAGGAATCATAGATTTTAGCGATATGGAGCATTATGCTCTTAATATCTTAGTGTCTAAAGATCAGGAAACGGGAGAAATTATTCCTTCTGCAGTGGCTATAGAGCTTATGGAGTATTATGATGAAATTCTGATTGATGAGTATCAGGATAGTAATTATGTTCAGGAAACTCTGCTTACTAGTATCTCTAAGGAACGTCTTTTAGAACCTAATGTGTTTATGGTTGGGGATGTTAAGCAAAGTATTTATAAATTCCGTATGGCAAGGCCGGAGCTGTTCATGGAAAAATACCGAGATTATACCCTAATGGATTCAAAGTATCAAAAAATTAATCTTCATAAAAACTTTAGAAGCCGAAAAGAGGTATTAGATCCTGTAAACTTCATTTTTGAACAAATCATGCAGGAACGACTAGGAGGTATAACCTATGATAAGGAGGCGGCTCTTTATGTAGGTGCCAAGTATCCTAAGGGAGAAAGAACCTCTACCTCTATGGAACTTATGGTGATAGGGGAGATTAGTCAGATAACTAAGGAAGATCAGCAATTGATAGAGACACAGTTAGGGAAGAAGGAAGAGCAAACAGATGATGTCGTGGAGGAGATTAGTGCTGATGATGATTCTCCTTTAACGGAGTTTACAAAGAAGGAATTAGAGGCAAAGGCGGTAGCTAAAAGAATTAAAGAGCTTATAGATCCTGAGAAAGGCTTACTAATTCAGGGAAATGAGGTAGATGAACAGGGACAACCAGTTTTAAGGCCAGTGAGATTATCGGATATTGTTATCTTATTTCGAAGTGTATCAGGTTGGGCAGAGGTATTTGTAGATGTGCTGTTAGCGGAGGGAATCAATGCTTATGCAGACACTCAGTCCGGGTATTATAGTACCATGGAGATTCGTACGATCTTAAATCTGTTAAAAGTGTTAGATAATCCAAGACAGGAGATTCCGTTGGCAGCAGTTTTACACAGTCCTATCTTCGGACTAACCAGTGAAGAACTTGCTTTAATTCGTATCGGTGGCAAGACACAGGAGTTATTTGATAATGTAGTAGCTTATAGTGAAACGGGAGAAGAGGAAACTGTAAAAAGGAAACTTCTGCATTTTATGGAGTTCTTTCATCGGTTTCGAAAGCAACTGAATCACACCACCATCTATGAGTTGATCCAAGATATTGTAGAGGACACCAACTATTATTATTTCATTCAGGCAATGCCAGCAGGAGAACGGCGAGTAGCCAATGTAGAAATGCTGATTAGCCAGGCAGTGGAATTTGAATCAAGCAGTTACTCCGGATTATTTGATTTTAACAGATATATTGAGAAACTTCACAAATATGAGATTGATAAGGGTGAGGCTTCTACGGATAATGAGTATGGCAATGCTGTCCGTATTATGACCATTCACAAAAGTAAGGGACTGGAGTTTCCAGTGGTGTTTGTGTCCGGAATGGGGAAACATTGGAATAATCAGGACGCCAACAGTAAGGTGGTTCTACATGCAGACTATGGTTTGGGACCAGAATGTATTGATACCAAACTTCGTATTAAGTCTCCAACCTTGATTAAGAAAATCATTGCAAGAAGTATTATACTGGAAAATGAGGCTGAGGAACTTCGTGTTCTGTATGTAGCATTAACTCGTGCTAAGGAAAAATTGATTCTTACTGGATACCAGAAGAAATTGGAGAACAAGTTACATGAGCTTCATAGATATACCCCCGATCAAAAAATCTTAAGTTTTGAAACGCTGACAGGTGCCCAGTCTTATCTAGATTGGGTGGAGGAGGCTTTGAAAGCTCACCCGGCTCTTTATCTGGCAATAGACGAGATTCTTTATGATTATAGTCAGAATCCGGAGCAAATAGAACTTGCTGGGAAGCTTAGAAAAAGTAACCAAACTCTGTTGGAGGAGGTACCAATCCAGGTATCCTTTGTGGATGTTATGTGCTTGGTTAAGCAGGAAGTTATGGAGAGTATCACTAGAAATCTTACAAAAGAAACTCTTCAAAACTTTGATACCAGTCAGGTGTATGACAGCAAGATAAGGAAGCTGTTGGAGGAAAAACTGGCATTTTCCTATCCTTATGAGGAGGATACGAAGATTGCAGGAAAGGTTACTGTAAGTGAACTTAAGAAGCTAAGCCAAGAGACAGAGGAAGAGGAGAGTGTGTCGATAGTACCACTAGAGCTTAAGGAACTTCCTGAGGAAGGTTTTATTCCAACCTTACCTGCCTTTATGAAGCAGGATGAGCAGGAAGAAGGACATAAAATGGCAGCTAACGAAGTGGGAACTTTATATCACCATGTTCTGGAGATCCTAGATTTTGTGGCAGTTATGGATAAAGAGACCTTAGAGTTACAACTTGCCTCCCTGGTAGAGAAGGGTGCATTGTCAACTGAGGATCTTAAGATCTTACAGTCTGAGAAATTGCTTCATTTCTTACTATCTCCACTGGGTAGACAAGCGGCAAAGGCGCAGATGAGAAATGAACTTTACAGAGAGCAACAGTTTGTGATGGGGCAACCTGCTTTTAGTATTCATGAACGTTATAAAAGTGAGGAAATGATTCTGGTACAGGGAATTATTGATGCATTCCTCATTGAGGAAGATGAAATTATCCTTTGGGATTATAAGACTGATTATGTGGTAAATGAACAGCAGCTAGTTAAACGATATAAGACTCAGCTATATTACTACAAGGAAGCTTTAGAAAGACAACTGCATCTGAAGGTGAAGGAAGTCTATATCTATTCCCTTCATCTAAACCAGGCTATCCCACTGTGAGTATATGATAAGAGTTATCCATTAAAAACAAATTGAATTCTAAATAATTGTTTAAAAGCAGGTATAAGGGGTATACTCCTACTAAGAAAGGAAGGGTCCCTTATGAACATGAATCAATCTAAAGGATTAGTTTCTTCGGAACAATTGCTACCGGATGAACTTTTAAAATATGAGATTGCCAAAGAACTGGGTCTTTATGACAAGGTGATACAAAGTGGATGGAAATCTTTAAATGCCAAAGAGACTGGCAGAATCGGTGGTTTAATTACCAAGAGGAAACGAGAAAGTAAACAACAGTCTAATGAGGCTAGATAATAGTAGTAGGGCACCAGAGCCTATGTGAAATAACAGTGTATTATATGTATTTCTCCATAGCCTCTGGTGCTATTTTATGTTATACTGTACATAGATTAACAGAAGAACGAAGGATTGATGAGATGAACATATTATTTTTTTTAACACCTAAGGCAGAGGTGGCCCAAGTAGTGGAGACTGATTCTCTCCGTCAAGTGATAGAAGGGATGGAGTATCACGGATATACGGCTGTTCCCCTTTTGAGTAATGAAGGTAGATATATTGGTACAATCACAGAAGGAGATTTGCTTTGGTATATGAAACACAAAGATTTTCCTAATGAAAAGGAACTAGAGAGTATTAAAATTATTGAGATACCAAGAAGAAGAGATAATCAGGTTGTTCGTGTGAATGAAAAGGTAGAAGATCTCTTTGATAAGGTTGTGAACCAGAACTTTGTACCAGTAGAAGATGATGAGGGAAGCTTCATCGGAATAGTTACGAGAAAAGATGTTCTAGCCTATATGAAAAAACAGATTTGTAGTAAGAAATAATACTATTATGATTGCCACCCCAAAGGTCCATATAGCGACTTTTGGGGTGAATTATGTTTGTTTATAAGATAAGCTCCATAAAACCTACTGTGAAGGGGAGATGATCGAACTTCTTTGTTCCTGTATGGATAAATCCATGAGTTTTATACCACTCCTTCAAACGAGTATTTTCTTCAATCATACCCAGTGTAATTTTCTGCACTTGGGCCTCTGATGCTAATTTTTTTGCACAGTCTATGAGTAATCCGCCATATCCAAGATGTCGATACCTAGGGTGGACAGCCAGCTTTTCCAACTCATAGCTATCAGACGCTTTAAGCTTTAGTTCCATAAAGCCAAGCATGACTGAATCTTCAAATAAGCCATACATTCGGTTATTGTTCTTCCAATCGGAATTCAAATGTGATCCTTCAATGAATGCTCCATTAGTAGGACAGTTTTCTCGGGTTAAGTGAAATTCTTTGGCAACAGTACTAAAACTCTCACGAATCAATACAACACAATTCTCTAACTCATCTTTCGTAATTGCTCTAATGATGATTGACGCCATATATTATCCCTCCAAAGTTAAAAATCAGAACACCAATAAGGATGATACCACCACCCATAAATGTTGCCCTGTCTGGTATTTCCCTAACAAGAATAAATCCAAGTATACTTGTCAAAAAAGGTGTGACAAACATATAATTAGTGACCTGTGAAGCCTGACGTGATAAGGAAAACGCTTTAGCCCAGGCAACATAGGCAATAGCACTGGAGCAGACCCCTAAGATTACAAGATAAATATATTGGATTGGTGGGACACAGGATACTTCATTTACAGCAGTAGGGGCAAATATGGTAAGCAGTAAAGTACCAAAAAAAATACTGTATGTAGAGGTCTGCAATGCGGAGTAGGTTTGTGTAAGTCTTCGCTGAAGAAGGTTATATATACTCAGAGCCAAGGCTGCAAGAATAAGCCATATCAACTCCGCATTCACAGAAAGTATGCCATCCATTAAAGTCAGAATGGCAACACCTGTAAATTCAATTAGAGTCGCTATCCATTGAAATGGTTCTAATTTTTCTCTATACATAAAGCGGGCCAAAAGAGCAGTGATTACCGGTACCGTAGCAATGACAATACTTCCAGTTGATGCTGTTACAGTAGCCTGTCCTTGATTGAAAGCTATCATGTAGAAGAAGAATCCTACACTACCAGACAGAATAAGCCAAGGAAAATCTGATTTGTGAGGGCGTTTCATCTTTGTTACAATAGCAACAATTACTAGGGTACAAGAGGCTATAAAATATCTGAGAAATCCCAGTGAGAATGCTGAAAAGTATTGTAATGTCAACCGTGTTAAGACATAAGCTAGTGACCAAAAAAAGATGGTTACAATAGCATAAAGGTGAAAACTGGGTTTATTTGTCATAAATATACCTTCTTACTTGTGCTAATTATTTAGTTACGATATAATGTAACCACATATTAGTGGTATAGAAAAGATACAATTATGTGTAGCTTTTAATGAGCCAGTTAGAGGATGATTATGATATATCTTAATTTGGATAAAACGAAAAAACGTTCCTATGTAAAACAAATTTATAGTGCAATTCGCGAAAAGATATTAATAGGAGAACTGTTAGCTGGGGAGGCTCTACCTTCCTCCCGTGAATTATGCCAGAATTTATCCGTTGCCAGGAATACGGTACTATCCGCCTATGATATGCTGGTAGCAGAAGGTGTGGTTTACAGTGTCGCCGGATCTGGTTTTTATGTCTCTTACAGTGTACATAGCATAGTGAAAATGGTGCCTATCAAAAATCAGCAAACAGCTTCTCTAACCGATCTTGTAATTACAGACACTATCATCAATTATGACAGTGGACTACCAGCTATTAATTTATTTCCACGGGCGAAATGGAATCGAGCAGTCTCCCATGTTTTTTTGGATGCCCCAATATCTGCTCTTGGTTATGATAATCCACAAGGCCGACCTGAATTACGGGAGGTGCTGTGCAGTTACCTGAAAAAGACAAGGGGGATTACCTGTTCTCCTCAACAGATTATTATTACTTCTGGAGCAAAGCAAGGGTTGTCCTTAGTTGCTAAATGCCTATTATCTTCTAAAAGTGAAGTTTGGATGGAGGATCCATCTAATTTTAATGTGAAGCAGATTTTTTCTTACCACACAGACAACATAATCCCTTTTGAGGTAGATCAGCAAGGCATCAGGCCGGAGCAATTTCCAAGTGAGGGAAAACCGGATTTAATCTTTGTAACACCAAGTCATCAATTTCCTATGGGTGGAATTCTACCATTTAAGAGACGAATCGCTTTGATAGAGTTTGCTAGAACGACCGGAGCTTATATTCTGGAAGATGACTACGACAGTATCTTCACCTACGATAGTCCCCCAGTTAATTCATTGTTTGAACTGGATAATGAGCATGTGATTTATGTTGGAACCTTTAGCAAAGTCATGTTTCCCTCCATTCGATTAGGCTATCTGGTTGTACCAGAACAGCTTGTTAATAAGATTCGTGAGCTGAAACGGTTGGCGGATCACCATTCCAATTCTATTTATCAACTTGCGTTAATGCAATTTATTAAAAGTGGAGAATTAGAACGACATATTCGACACATGAAAAAGGAGTATCGGAAAAGGCATGATATGTTGTTGGAAGGGCTGGATGCTAATTTTGGTGAAATGATACATATACATGGAGCAGAGGCGGGGATGCATGTAGTAGTAGAATTTGATAAGGCAAACTTTTCAGAAGAAATTATCATACAACTCTTTAAGGCTGGTGTTTATGTGGTTCCAGTGGAACGTCATACAGTACAAAAGGGAAACCATAAAAATCAGATTATTATGGGGTATACTGGAATGGAGACAGAATCGCTTTTAAGAGGTTTGGAAGTGATTAAGAAAATTTTATAGAATATATACCAGAAATGGACATTTGATAGTATTTAACCTGTCCATCTCTGGTAAGATAATAGTATCTATCATTTTCGACATCTAGAGGGAGGCAAACTCCTCCCAGGAGTCCATCCATAAGTCATTTAAATCTTCTCTACGTCAAAGCAGTTATGCATCTTCAGATACTTAATACCTAAAAAGTTCTTAATTGCCATGCAAAGACCTCCCAGTAAAGAGGACTTACCACGCAAGGTGGATGGCAGTATAGAACTGTAATTGTTCATTTTACTTGATAGCATTGTGATGATTTCCTCAGTCAACGCTGGATATCGGGAGGTAAAGGAGCTATTGATAATAATTATTTCCGGGTTATAAGAATTGAGAATATTATTCAATCCTACCGACATGTATTTTACAAACAAGTCAACAATTGCTTTTGCGTCTGGATCCTTACTATCATAGGCCTTTATAAAATCCTCAAAGTAGGCACGCTTCTTTCCCTTTCTGGTTGCGAATTCCTTCAATAATGCTTTCTCTGACACGTACTGTTCAAGACAGCCGCGGTTTCCACATGGGCAAGGTCGTCCATCTATATCAATAATGGTATGCCCAACTTCACCAGCATAGCCCTTATATCCCTTCACCAGATGATTATTCATAATCAGTCCAAGTCCAATACCAGAATGAACACTGATGGAAGCTAAATTGGAATTGTCATATACCATACAGCTTTCTCCCATAGCTGAGAGATTCGCCTCATTTTCTAAATAGATTGGAATACCTAATTGTCCCTCCATCTTACTAATTAGATGGGTACCTGATAAATCATAGTAAGGGGCAAACTTTACATGATTGTCGTATGTAACTCCATGAATACTTAATGTAATGCCAACCAACCCATAGTGAGAAGTCGCAAGGTTAGATAATAACTCTCGTACATATTGTATCAGGGCATCTGGAAGATCTTCTGGTCTTTCAGGAGTAACAATAGAGTCTTGCTTAATAATATCAGCCTGTAGATTACTTAGCATAGTAGAACAGTGGTCTGGTTGAATATCAATACAAAGAGCATATCCAGCCAGCTTGTTGTAAGTTAGTAATATAGGTTTTCTACCGAGGTCTGTATTATCACTACCAATTTCGATGACTAGCTGACGGTCTATTAAGTCTTGTACGATGGTTGAAATGGTTGCTTTTGTTAAGCCTAACTCTTTTGAAAGCGTAGCCCGGGAAAGAGGGCTTTTATCAATTATGGTCTCTAGCACCAAATTACAATTAATATCACGTATGAGCTCTTTACTGCCAATAATCATTAATTACCGAACCTTTCTTGTAAATAGTTAGTTTAATTAATAAACATATCTATAGGATACCATATTCATATTTTTATTGAAAGTTTTTTTCTATAAATCATATGAAATTATCACGTAAAACATACATAAATGAGACAATATGTACATGATTTACAGATTTTAGTCCTGATTTCTTTGTAAAATTTATAAAAACAGATTGACATTATCTAGAAAACTTGATATATTAAGGTTAGATTGTTTATTCACTAAACTAATAGGAGGTTGATAATATGAGTTTTTTCAAAGATATGCCAAAAGTTATGTACGAGGGACCAAAGAGTACGAATCCACTTGCTTTCAAATGCTATAATCCGGATGAAGTGATTATGGGTAAGACCATGAAAGAACATTTACGTTTTGCTATGTCCTACTGGCACACCTTTACAGCTATGGGTGTTGATCCATTTGGTCAGGCTACAATGAAGCGTGACTGGGATCAAGCTGATCCTATGGAAGTTGCTATTAACAGAGTTCATGCTGCTTTCGAATTTATGGAGAAGATGCAGATTCCTTATTTCTGTTTTCATGACAGAGATATTGCTCCAGAAGGCAAGGATTTGAAAGAGACTAATGAACGCTTGGATGTTATAGTAGGAGTAATCAAAGAAGAGATGGCTCGTACTGGAATCAAATGTTTATGGGGAACAACTAATGCATTCAGTAACCCAAGATTTGTTCATGGTGCAAGTACCTCCTGTAATGCAACAGTATTTGCTTATGCAGCAGCTCAGGTAAAGAAAGCAATGGAGATCACCAAGGAGCTCGGTGGTGAGAACTATGTATTCTGGGGTGGAAGAGAAGGTTATGAGACTCTTCTTAATACCGATACTGGTTTAGAATTAGACAACATGGCGAGATTTATGCATATGGCTGTTGATTATGCCAAGAAGATTGGATTTACTGGACAATTCTTAATTGAACCAAAACCAAAGGAACCAACCAAACATCAATATGATTTTGATACTGCTACTGTATTATCATTTTTACGTAAGTATGATTTATTACCATACTTCAAATTAAATATTGAAGCTAATCATGCAACACTGGCTATGCACACCTTCCAGCATGAGTTAAATCAATGCCGTATTAACGGTGTATTAGGTAGTGTAGATGCTAACCAGGGTGATTTGATGTTAGGATGGGATACTGATCAGTTCCCAACTAATGTTTATGATACTACACTTGCTATGTATGAGATTTTACAGGCTGGTGGATTTACTAAAGGTGGTTTAAACTTTGACTCAAAGGTTAGACGTGGATCCTTTGAGGATTCTGATTTGTTCTATGCTTATATCGCAGGTATGGATACCTTTGCTAAGGGCTTAAGGGTAGCTGCAAAATTACTTGAAGATAAGGTATTTACTGACTTTATCGCAAAACGTTATGCAAGCTATTCAGAGGGACTTGGTAAGGACATTATAGATGGCAAGGTTGGCTTTGATGAATTAGAAGCTTATGCTATGGAGAATGGAATTACTCCTAATGTATCTGGACGTCAGGAGATGTTAGAGGCAATATTGAACCAGTACATAATGGAATTATAAAAAGAGAATCTATATTCCCTAGATTATAAAATTAGGGTAAAGCTTATTCAGTACAATCAAGTTTGGCTGGATAAGCTTTTTCCTCGAAAGAAAGGATTGTTTGTATGTTATTTATCGGTATAGATCTTGGAACGTCCTCAGTAAAGCTTTTGCTTATGGATGAAAATGGAGAAATTCAAAAGATTGCTGTAAGAGAGTATCCTTTGTACTTCCCAAAACCAGGCTGGTCTGAACAGAACCCTTCTGACTGGTATGAACAAACCAAAGATGCTTTGCATGAATTACTTTCTGATTGTGACCGCTCTCAAGTAGCTGGAATCAGCTTCAGTGGGCAGATGCATGGAATGGTTATATTAGATGACAAGGATCAGGTGATTCGACCTGCAATTCTATGGAACGACGGTAGAACCACAGAGGAATGTGATTACTTAAATAACGTAATCGGAAGAAAGAAGATATCTGAATATACAGCCAATATGGCTTTGACCGGCTTTACTGCACCTAAGGTAATGTGGGTGAAGAAGCATGAACCTGAGAATTATAATAGGATTTGCAAATTGATGTTACCTAAGGATTATCTTGCTTATAAATTATCCGGCGTACATTGTACCGACGTCAGTGATGCTTCCGGTATGCTGTTATTTGATGTACAGCATAAATGCTGGTCCAAAGAAATGTTAGAGATTGTTGGACTGAAGGAAAGTCAGTTAGCTAAGGTATTTGAGAGCTATCAACCAGTAGGTACTATTAAAGAAGAGATTGCCAAAGAACTTGGTATTCCTTCTTCTGTTAAGATTATTGCAGGCGGTGGAGATAATGCTGTTGCTGCAGTTGGTAATGGTACAGTTGGACATGGGATGTGTAGTCTGTCTCTTGGAACTTCCGGTACCGTATTTATTGCTACCAAAGAGTTTGCAGTAGATGATAACAATGCGCTTCATTCCTTTGCTCATGCAGATGGCAACTATCATTATTTAGGATGTATGCTTAGTGCAGCTTCCTGTAACAAATGGTGGATGGATGACATCATTCGCACCAAACAATATGGGGAAGAACAACAGGGCATTACCAAATTAGGAGAGAATAATGTATTCTTCCTTCCATACCTGATGGGAGAAAGAACTCCTCATAATGATCCAAACGCCAGAGGTGCTTTTATAGGTATGACACTAGATACTTCCAGAGAGGATATGACTCAGGCTGTATTAGAGGGAGTTACCTTTGCATTAAGAGATGCTTTTGAGATTACCAAGACTCTTGGTATGAAGATAGAGAGAGTACGTATACTTGGTGGTGGCGCAAAGAGCCCATTATGGTGCAAGATTGTTGCCAACATTTTAGATGTTAAAGTTGATAAAGTGAATTCTGAGGAAGGCCCTGCTTTTGGTGCAGCAATATTGGCTGCAGTTGGTTGTGGAGTTTATGGCTCTGTAAAAGAAGCAACTGACAAATTAATTCAGATTGTAAGTACTACAGAACAAGATTCAGAGATTGTAGAACTTTACAACAAGAAATATGAAGTCTTCAGAGGATTATATCCTGCACTTAAGGATATGTATAAGAAGATGGCTGACTAATCATGCTTATTATCTTTTTTTTGTTTCTCATCACTCCTTTGGAATAACAGGAATACCCCAAAAGCTTAAATTGCTATGCTTTTGGGGTTTTCTTGTTATTCAATAGAGCAGACCTTCGCACGTTTGCCTGAAAACCATGTTCTATTATTTACTTGAAAAAAATTTATATCATGTTACAATCGAAGAGATACAAAACGAGTTTATTTGTACAAACTATTAGTAAGTATAATCATATATAAGGAGGACCTTATATGCAGGCATATACAGGTTTTGCTCAGGTTTATGACAGCTTTATGGACAATATACCTTATGAAGAATGGTCACGTTATCTGGTAGGATTATTGAAAGAGTATGGGGTACTAGATGGTCTGGTTCTGGAATTAGGTTGTGGTACTGGTAACATTACAGAGAAGCTAGCTGAGCAAGGATATGACATGATCGGAATTGATAATTCCGAAGATATGTTAACCATAGCCATGGAGAAAAAGGCAGAATACTGCGAGGAAGAGGACAAACGGTCTTCAATTTTATATCTTATGCAGGATATGAGAGAATTTGAACTATATGGGACAGTCAGGGCTGTTGTCAGCATTTGTGACAGCATGAATTATATAATGTCAGAGGAAGATTTACTAAAAGTGTTTAAATTGGTAAATAATTATCTTGATACGAGAGGCTTATTTATCTTTGATTTAAATACCATCTATAAATATGAGATGGTTTTGGCTAACAATACCATTGCAGAAAACCGTAAGGATTGTAGCTTCATCTGGGATAATTATTATTACAAAGAAGAAGAAGTCAACGAATATTCTCTTTCCATCTATGTTAGAGACAAGGAACTTGAGGAACAGTGTGAGGAAGAAGGCCTATTTAAGCGATATGATGAAACTCACTACCAGAAGGCTTATAGTTTGGATACTATTATCCGTTTGCTAGAGGAAGCAGGGATGGAATTTGTTGAGGCTTTCGATGCCTTTACCAGAGAAGCAGTAAAACCGGATAGCGAAAGAATCTATGTCATTGCACGAGAGCAACAGCAGAATAATAAGTTTTATCTTTAGGTTGTAAAAAGAAAGGAAAATAACATGTCAGATTATATAGTGAGAGCAACTGCAGCGAATAACCAGATTAGAGCATTTGCATGTACTACAAGGGATTTGGTAGAAGAAGCCAGAGTAGCCCACAACACCAGTCCTGTGGCTACAGCGGCATTAGGAAGACTGCTTAGTGCAGGAAGCATGATGGGAAGCATGATGAAGGGAGAGAAGGACATTCTTACTCTTCAAATCAAATGTAGTGGACCCATTGGTGGGATTACCGTTACTGCTGATGCAAAAGCAGATGTAAAGGGATATGTGGTGCACCCAGAGGTAATGCTTCCACCTAATTCCAAAGGAAAACTAGATGTTGGTAAGGCAATAGATCTTGGGGTTTTAAGTGTAATTAAAGATATGGGTCTGAAGGAGCCTTATGTCGGACAAACTCATCTGGTAAGTGGAGAAATTGCAGAGGACCTCACCTATTATTTTGCCACTTCTGAGCAGGTACCTTCCAGCGTGGCATTGGGGGTACTGATGAACAAGGATAACACAGTAAGAAGAGCAGGTGGCTTTATTATCCAGCTTCTTCCATTCGCAGAGGAAGAAGTTATTTCAAAACTTGAAAAGAAGATTGAAGAGATTACCTCTATTACGGCCTTACTTGATCAGGAAATGTCTCCAGAACAGATATTAGACTATGTGCTTGGTGACTTTGGTGTTGAGATTATGGATAAGGTACCGACCAGATTCCACTGTAACTGCTCAAAGGAACGGGTGGAGAAAGCTATAGTATCCATCGGCAGAAAAGACATTCAGGAGATGATAGATGATGGAAAACCAATTGAAGTTAACTGTCATTTCTGTAATCAATCTTATGAATTTACGGTGAAGGAACTTAAAGATATTATAAAACGTAGTAAAACGTCATAAAATAACACATGTTTATATTAATATAAAACATTGTCTATCTATCCTAGCTATTTTAATCTTATAATCATAGATAGAATATAAATTAGAAGAAGTTCGGGCAGATACTTATTCATCTTGCTTAGAATTCTTTCAAAGAAGGGGAGAATAATATGAATTATGGTTATTTTGATGAGAATAACAAGGAGTATGTTATTACAAGACCGGACACACCTGCTCCTTGGGCCAATTATCTTGGCTCTCCAGCCTATGGCGCAATAATTTCCAACAATGCAGGAGGGTATAGCTTTGTAAAGAGTGGCGCGAAAGGTCGTGTTCTTCGCTATATCTTTAATCAGGAGGATAAACCAGGACGTTATATGTACCTGAGAGATGAGGAGAGCAAGGATTATTGGTCAGCTTCTTGGCAACCTGTAGGTAAGCCACTTAATACCTATCAGTCAGAGTGCCACCATGGTACGGCTTATACGAATATTATTAGTACCTATGCAGGAATTCAGTCGGAAGCTCTGTATTATGTGCCTCTAAACAAGACCTATGAAGTGTGGCGTTTAAAGGTTACGAATACTACAAACCAGGTAAGAAAAATATCAGCATTTTCTTATGCAGAGTTTACCAATGAGGCCAATTATGAAAATGATCAGGTAAATCTTCAATATAGTTTATTTATTACTCGTACATATTTTAAGGAAAATAAGGTGTTACAAGTCATTAATGAAAATTGTGCCAAGAAAAGCAATGGAGGCGGAAGAATTGAGAGATTCTTAGGTCTTGTTGGTTCCGAAGTTGCTTCATTTAATGGAGATAAATCTCATTTTATTGGCTCCTATCATAGCTATGGAAATCCAATTGCTGTGGAGAATGGAGAATGTGACAATGTATTAAATTATAACAATAATGGCTGTGGAGCATTACATACCAGACTGGAGCTTAAGCCTGGCGAGACAAAGACCATCGCCTTTATTCTGGGACAGTATGATGAAGAAGAGTCTCAGAAGATTATGGATCAATATGCTGATCTTACTGTTGTTGAGGAAGAGCTTCAGGAGTTAAAGGACTATTGGCATAATAAATTGTCTAACCTTCAGGTAAATACTCCTAGCAAGGAATTTAATAGTATGATAAATACTTGGAATGCCTATCAGTGCTTTATGACCTTTATCTGGTCCAGAGCTGCTTCTTTTGCTTACTGTGGACTACGTAATGGTTATGGTTACAGAGATACTGTACAGGATATTCAGGGGGTAATTCACCTGGATCCACAGGCAGCGAAGGAGCAGATTAGATTTATGCTTTCTGCTCAGGTGAATAATGGTGGAGGGCTTCCACTGGTTAAATATACACACAACCCTGGTCATGAAAATACTCCGGATGATTTATCCTATGCACAGGAAACAGGACATCCTGCTTACCGTGCTGATGATGCATTGTGGCTGTTCCCTACTATCTTCAAATACATCAGTGAGACTGGAGACAAGGACCTTATTAATGAGGTTATTCCTTATGCCAACAAGGAAGAAGGGACTGTTTATGATCATTTAAAGAGAGCCATTCAGTTCTCTATGGATCGTCTCGGCGATCATAAGATGCCAGCTGGTCTTCATGCGGATTGGAATGACTGCTTGCGTCTTGGGAAAAAAGGTGAATCCAGTTTTGTGGCTTTCCAGCTTTACTATGCAATGACAGTACTAAAAGGCTTTTCAGTAGAACAAAAGGATGAGGAGTATGTATCCTATTTGGATCAAATACAGAAGGAGCTAGGGGATACCATCCAGACAAATTGTTGGGAGGGAGACCGCTTCATCCGTGGATTTAAAGAGGATGGACAGGTAATTGGCTCTAAGAAGGATCCAGAGGCAAATATGTGGTTAAATCCACAGTCTTGGGCGGTAATCAGTGGATTGGCTGATAAGGAGCAGGCTGAGCTTGCTTTGGAATCTGTATATAGAGAGTTGAATACTACATACGGTGTTCGCCTTATGGCACCATCCTTTAAGGAGCATGCTTTTGAAGGTGCACGGGCATTGTTATTCAACGGTTCTACGAAGGAAAATGGAAGTATCTTTTTACAGACTCAGGGATGGATTATCCTGGCTGAAGCACTTATGGGTCATGGAAACAGAGCCTTCCAGTATTATATGGAAAGTGCACCTGCTGGCCAGAATGATATTGCTGAAAAGCGTGTCATGGAGCCATATGTATATGGACAGTTTGTAGAAAGTATTGAAAGCCCATATGAAGGCAGAAGTCAGGTACATTGGCTTACTGGTACAGCTTCCACTGTTATGGTAGGCTGCGTAGAGGGTATCTTAGGACTTCGTCCGGATCCTAATGGATTGAGAATTGCTCCATCTATTCCAAGCGAGTGGAAGGAATTTACGATTGATAAGGTATTCCGTGGTAAGAAACTTCACATTGTTGTGAAGAATCCGGATAGTCAGGAAAGCGGATATAAACAATGTTATCTAAATGGGGTAAATTTAGACTGTAATTATATTAATGCAAGTGATTTACAAGAGTTTAATGAAGTACTAGTAGTCATGTAAGTACTTTGTATATAAACAAAGATAAGATAGTTTCAACAAAGTGACTTTACCGCTACTGGTTACGTTGATTAACTGAATGGTATAAGTCACTTTGTTTGACTACATAGAGTAGTTATGGAGAAAGCAAAACTTGTCATATCAGTAAATGGGAGGATCGATATATGTATCTTTAAAATGACTGATGCCACGTTTGCTAAATCATTGGCAAAAGACTGGCAGGAAACATTGATTTGGTCTTATTTACAAGGATGTATGGGGCAGGCCTGGGCAAGTGGGAGCACAGTACCAGAGTCAGTGCAGATTCAAGTGGCAGATTTTTGTTTTTTTGTTGGGAAACCAGATATCGAGTTAGTAAGAAATAAACCGACCGATTATGAAAGTGATTTTATAATTTTGATTCCACAAACAGAGGAATGGAATAGCCTTATTGAGGAAGTTTATGGAAAATGTGCCACGAAGCGTCTTCGTTATGCAATTAAGAAGGAACCTTATGTCTTTAATAAGGAGAATCTGTCACATATGGTTGAAGAATTGTCCCCAGAGTATACCCTCACTATGATTGGTGAAATTCAATATAACCAAATTAAGGAGTTGCCATGGGCTTGTGATCTTTGCTCCAATTTTCCGATCTATGAGGATTACAGGGAACATGGGCTTGGTGTGATAGCTTTAAAGAATGATGAGATTGTATCAGGAGCCTCTTCCTATAGCTATTATCAAGGTGGTATAGAGATTGAGATAGATACAAGAGAGGACTATCGTAGAAGAGGTCTTGCCACTGCATGTGGAGCAAAGTTGGTTCTAGAATGTCTGAAAAGGGGAATCTATCCTAGCTGGGATGCTCAGAATTTGTGGTCCGTGTCTTTAGCAGAAAAATTGGGTTATCACTTTGACAAAGAATACACTGCTTATGAGATTTATCCATACTAAAAAGAGTTGTAGAGACAGATTAATCAAGGTAAACTATAAAAGTAGATCTACAAATAAGGAGGAACATATGAAGGAAACTAGTTTTTATCGCCAACAGGCAATTGATTTGGTGGATCAAATGACAGTAGAGGAACAGGCAAGTCAATTGACCTATAATGCAGCACCTATTGAAAGATTAAACATTCCTAGATATAATTGGTGGAGTGAGGGGTTACACGGTGTTGCACGAGCAGGTACAGCTACTAGCTTTCCACAAGCTATAGGCTTAGCAGCAACTTTTGATAAGAAACTTCTACACGATATTGCTGAAATCATCTCTATAGAAGGCAGAGCTAAGTATAATTCATATACCCAAGAAGAGGATCGAGACATATACAAGGGGTTAACCATCTGGTCACCTAATATAAATATTTTTAGAGATCCAAGATGGGGGCGTGGTCATGAGACTTATGGAGAGGATCCATATTTATCAGGTGAGTTAGGCTGTTCCTTTATTGATGGTCTTCAAGGTGAGGGAGACTACATGCGTGCTGCAGCCTGCGCAAAGCATTTCGCAGTACATAGTGGGCCAGAGGAACTTCGTCATGAATTTGACTCCAAAGTAAATCAGAAAGATTTGTGGGAAACCTATCTGCCTGCCTTTGAAAAATGTATTACAAAAGCAAAAGTAGAGTCAGTCATGGGTGCCTACAACAGAGTCAATGGAGAGCCTTGTTGTGGAAGTAAAACATTGGTTAAGGATATCCTACGTGATAAGTGGAAGTTTGAAGGTCATGTAGTTTCTGATTGTTGGGCTATCAAAGATTTTCACATGGGACACCATGTTACAAATACTGCACTAGAGTCAATTACCCTTGCAATGGAAAATGGCTGTGATTTAAACTGTGGAAATATGTATCTTCATATGCTTCATGCTTATCAGGAAGGGTTAGTGACTAAGGATCAGATTAGAGAGGCCGCTATTCGGTTGTTTACTACAAGAATGAAGCTGGGATTGTTTACTAAGACCGAATATGACGAGATACCATATGAAGTCGTAGAATGTAAGGAGCATATTCAGAGCTCCATAAAAGCCAGTGAAGAAGGGATAGTACTGTTAAAGAATGATGGAGTACTTCCGCTAAATAAGAAAGAGCTTAAGACGATTGGCGTTATTGGACCTAATGCTAATAGCAGAATCGCTCTTAAGGGCAATTATTATGGCACTTCCTCTCGATATACCACTATTTTGGAGGGTATTCAAAAAGAAGTTGGTGATGAGGTTAGGGTTCTTTATTCCGATGGATGTGAGTTAGTCAATGACCGCAGTGAACCTCTGGCAGAGGCTCATGACAGAGAATCGGAAGCAAGAATTGTAGCAAAACATAGTGATGTTGTTGTCTTATGCCTTGGTCTTAATGAAACCTTAGAAGGAGAAGAAGGAGACACGGGCAATGCATATCAATCTGGCGATAAGAAGGATCTTAAGCTTCCGGAAGTACAGCAGAGACTTTTAAAGCAACTTGTAGAGATAGGAAAACCTGTGATTTTATGTATGCTTACCGGAAGTGCAATGGAACTACAGTATGCCAAGGAGAACTGTAGTGCTATTTTACAGACATGGTATCCTGGAGCTTATGGGGGAATTGCTGTTGCCAATCTATTATTTGGTAAGGTCTCTCCATCCGGAAAGCTTCCAATTACCTTTTATGAATCTAGTGATGAATTGCCTGACTTTACAGACTACGCAATGAAGGGAAGAACCTATCGATTTATGACGAAGCCAGCTCTGTATCCATTTGGATATGGTCTTACCTATGGGAAGGTTATCGTAACGCAGGTAAAGACTAATGGTTCAGTTGATAATAAGGTTTCCATAAGAGCTGGTGAAGAACTGTCTCTTAAAGCGGAGTTTTATAATGAAGGCAAGATGGCCACAGATGAGATTGCTCAAGTTTATATCAAATCATTAGATGTAAAGGGTGCCGTGTGCAACTATAGCTTATGTGGATTTGAGCGCTTCCATATTACAGAAGGTGGGAAAGAAACCGTAGCACTTACTATTCCGTGGGAACACTTTTTAACTGTAGATGATTTTGGTGACAAAGTCTTATATGGTAAACAATATGAGTTGTATATAGGAATCTCTCAACCAGATGACGTTAGTACTTCATTAACAGGAACAAAACCAGTGACTGTTTCTGTAGAATTGATATAGGATGGTTGAATGATTGAGTTTAAGGAGAATTAATTATGAGTATATCAAAGGAATATTTCGGTACAACAAAAAAAAATGAGGTTGTAGATGCTTATGTCATTACCAACGGCAAAGGTAACTACATCAAGGTAATTACTTACGGTGCCACAGTTGTGGAGATTGTGGTAAGTGACCGTAATGGTGTTAAACGAGATGTTTGTCTAGGCTATGATACCCTAGAGGAATATGAGAACAATGGTGGATACTTAGGAGCATTTATTGGACGTGTGGGTAACCGTACTAATAAGGGCGAATTTACCATTGACGGAGTTACCTATCATATTGAGAAGAATGAGGCAGATCGTTGTAATCTTCATGGAGGTACCAAGGGTTTCAATTCAAAGGTACTTACAGCAAATCAGATATCAGATAACAGTGTGGCCTTTACCTGTGTTTCTCCAGATGGAGAAGGAGGATTCCCAGGGGAATTGACAGCTACTGTAACCTATACCTTTGATGACAATGATTGCCTTACTATGTCCTATGAGGCAGTGGCAGATAAGAAGACACCAATTAATCTGACGAATCATGCGTATTTTGATTTATCAGGTGGAGAAGAGAAGAATATACTAAATCAAATTCTTCAGATTAATGCAGATACCATTACTGCAGTGGATGCTGCCTGTATTCCAACAGGTGAATTCATGGATGTAACGAATACTCCATTTGATTTCCGTTGTGCCAAAAAAATAGGTGCTGAAATAGATGAGCCACACGAGCAAATACATATGGGTCATGGTTATGACCATAATTTTGTATTAAGACAAGGGGAAGCTTATGCGGCAAAAGCTTGGTGTGAAACTACAGGCATTGAGATGACTGTTATCACGGACTTACCAGGAGTACAGTTCTATGCCGGAAACTTTATTGGAGATTTAATGGGTAAGAAAGGGAAACCTCTTTGCAATCGTAAGGGTTTTTGCCTAGAGACTCAGTATTTTCCAGATAGCTTAAATCAGCCTAATTTTGAGACACCTGTAACAGAAGCAGGAGAGAAATATGAAACAGTAACTAAGTATCAATTTGGAATCAAATAGGACGCTTCACTTTTAAGGCTCTGGTTTGTGTTCCACCTAATATCTGGCCTAAGAACAGATATTCTCACATCAGTAATACACATATATTTTACATGGTTTTTTCGTAAAGCAGATAGTCAGTTTTACATTGCTTCCATATACTAATAAAAAAGTGAAAGGAAGATGCTTATGAAAATACTATGGAACTATGTAGATAGAAGATCCTTATCAGAGATATCTAAACAAAAGTTGTTTTTAGTAATTAATATAATTGTATGGGCATTTATGTCCTTGCTTGTAAGTTTATTAGTAGGATGGATTAGAGGTTTAGATGCTTATTGGGTGGAGATAAGTGCCATAATAGTAGGATATGTTACTTTTGGTGTTGGATTCTTAGGAGGCTTTTTATTTCTAAGTAACAATACATAGAAAAACACAGAAATAAAATAACGATTAAATTATTGTAAAAGGCAGGGTACTAATGAAAAGTATTCCTGCCTTTACCTATTTACTTAGCCTTGCCCAATCCTAAGTACTTATGTTATAGTGAATGGAAGAAATATAGAAAACTAGACATGTTAAGGAAGATTTATAATATGATTTATATGGATTATGCAGCAAATACTCCTGTATCTGAAGAAGTGCTGGAAAGTTTTATAGAGACAATAAGAAAGTATCCTGCTAACCCTAATTCTGCACATGAAATGGGAAGAGATGCCAACCATAGGCTTTTAGAGGCTACTGCTCATATAGCTGAGTTAATGAGGGTGGCACCATCAGAGATTATTCTTACCTCTGGTGCTAGTGAAGCCAATAATCTTGCAATTAAAGGAATTGCAAGGGCATATCGCCAATACGGGAAGCATATTATTTCCACTGGACTAGAGCACTCCGCTGTCAGTGGAGCGCTGACCTATCTGCAAAACCTTGGGTATGAGATAGATTTACTAGATATTCTGCCGGATGGGACTGTAGATATGGCCCATTTAAAAGAGCTCCTTAGACAGGATACGATTTTGGTTACCATTGGATATGTAGATAGTGAGTTGGGGGTTGTTCAACCTATTGAGGCTATTGGACAGCTACTGAAGGAATATCCAAACTGTTATTTTCACACTGATGCAACTCAGGCAGTAGGCAAGATGCCAGTGAATACAGAATTCATTGATTTAATGAGCTTTGCTCCTCATAAGTTTTTTGGACTCAATGGAGCAGGGGTATTAATAAAAAAGGAGGGAGTTATCTTAGAGCCACTGATTCATGGAGGTGCCAGTACATCTCTATACCGTAGTGGAACTCCGGATCTTTCGAATGCAGTTGCATTAGAGGAGGCTCTTTCTCTTGCTGTAAAGAGTCAAAAGGAGCATTATAATTATGTGGATAAGCTAAATAAGAAGCTTCGTCAGAGACTTGCTAAGCTACCACAGGTTCGAATCAACAGCACGGAGAAAAGCTATCCATTTATTCTTAATCTCAGTGTAAAGGGAATCAAAGCGGAAGCAATGCGACAGGCGATGGAAGAGAAGGGAATCCTTGTGTCTGCCAAATCCGCCTGCTCTGTTCCCAATACTCCATCCCGTGCGGTGTATGCAGT
>JAEYPA010000151.1 GCA_023411225.1 Bacillota bacterium | reverse complement strand
CACCACAGGCATACAGACCTAAGACGTCTGTTTCACCATTTTTATGAATATAAATCCCTCCGTTTGCCGCATGGGCAAACATCCCGACCCGGATAGGATCCTTTATGGTCAGATGAGTGGCCTTTTTTAACCAGTCAAAATAAGTCTGTACAAATTCCGGCATAGACACAAGCATATCCTGATTGTAAACAACTCGAATTCCCTCTCCAGTCTGTCTATAGTGGTCAAATATCTCAAAGTCAATTTTTCTGGAAGCAAGTTCTGAAGTAAAGGGACCGTAAGTGCTTCTTAGGTCCAGGAGTTCTTCTCCTTCTTTGTCGGTAAATAATCTTTCATTCTTGGCAGAATATATCTTAGCGAAACGAAATGTTCTCTCGTTAAATACCATCTGATAGGTTGGGGATAAAAAACCAGGCATCATCTGCATGAACTCCATGTTGACTAGGCGACAGCCTGCCTCTAAAGCCAAAGCCTGCCCTATTCCTGCCGTATCAGAGCAACTGAGATGGTGTTTATAAAGGCCAGCATATCCCCCAGTTGCTAAGATCAAAGTTTTACAGCCCAGATATCGTGCCCCTTCAGGTGTACGAAAGACTGCTCCGCATACTCTGCGTTCCTTTTTTATCAAATCAACAATTTTATGTCTTTCATAGACTTTAACCGAAAGGTTTTTAAACAGTTTTTGATAGGTTTCTTTCAAACTTTGTTTCTCTAAGCCATGCCATTTTCTGTGCTTATGGTCAAAACAGGGAATATACTCTCTCTCCCCTTCCCTCCCTGGTTCTCTAAGTTTTACTCCCTTTTGGGACAGATCGTTTATTGCAACTGGAATATGATCAACGAAGGTTTTCACCAGCTCTCTGTCAATCATCCCTTGTCCTACTCTACAGATGGTTTCCTCCAAATCATCTTTGTCTTTGTCAGACTCTGGCTCGATTAGCCCAAGTCCCCATGTGCCCGAATAAAATGAGGAACCTGAGAAAAGTACCGATCCACCCACCAGACATACCCTGCTTCCTTCTTCTGCTGCTGCAATAGCGGCGGTTATTCCGGCAAGTCCAAAACCAACTACGAGTACATCATATTCTTCCTCTTTATATAGTTTCATTCTATTCTCCTTCGTACAAATGACATGCACAGAAATGTTCTACTCCATCTTTCATATATTTTTTCAACTCTGGAGCCTTTGTCTTGCAGATATCCATGCAGTGTCTGCATCTTGGATGAAAATGACAGCCTGCAGGAGGATGTACCGGATTGGGAACATCTCCTTCTAACACAATCCTGCTGTTCTTATGCTCTGGATCCAAAATAGGAATGGCCGATAGCAAAGCCTCTGTATAAGGGTGCATGGTGTTTTCAAATATCTGATCTGTTTCAGACAGCTCCACTATTTTTCCCAAATACATTACTGCAATTCTGTCAGAAATATACTCCACAACACTTAGATTATGAGTGATGAAAATATATGTCAGGTTTCTCTCCTGTTTGAGTTGCATTAATAGATTCAACACCTGTGCCTGAATGGATACATCCAATGCGGATACAGCCTCATCACAAACTACCATTTCCGGATTCACGCACAGGGCTCTGGCAATTCCTATTCTCTGTCTTTGTCCTCCTGAAAACTCATGAGGATAACGGTTCATATATTCTCTACGCATATTAACTGCTTCCAGAATATCTCCAATGATTCTTTCCTGCTCCCCACGGTCTTTTATTCCAAAATGACGCAGAGGATCTGCCAAAGACTGAAATATAGTAAAGGTTGGGTTCAATGAGGAATAAGGATCCTGAAATACAATCTGGATTTTTTTGTGCATCATCTGCTCCTCACTTTTTGTCAGCTTTCTCAAATCCTTTTTTCCACCGCATTCTTCCCCAAAATCATAAATCATACTTCCATCGGTTGCTTTTACCAGCTGGATAATGGATTTACCAAGGGTTGTTTTACCACAGCCGGATTCCCCAACAAGACCTAGGGTTTCCCCTCTATATAAGTCCAAATTAATATCATTTACTGCCTGTACATAATCCTGTACTTTATTAAAAAATCCGCCACGGACCGGAAAAAATGTTTTTACTCCTCGCAGCTGTAAAAGAACCTCTTTCTTATTATCCATTCTGCGTTTCTCCTTTCATGGCCTGTTTTGCATGAGCACAACGTACTTTATGGGAACCTTCCAAAACAAATTCATCCGGCATTTCGGTCTCACACCGTTTTCCGCAGAAGTCACATCTAGGTGCAAACTGACATCCTGCTGGTCTGTCATATGGATCTGGAGTAGACCCTTTGATTGGCTCCAGATTCTGATTTTTCCCCTTATGTAAAACCGGAATGGATTTTAAAAGTGCCTTCGTATAAGGATGTTTTGGATTAGTTAATACCTCTAGGGCTGTACCACTTTCTACAATGCTTCCCATGTACATGACTGCCACATAATCTGCCAGTTCACTTACCACACCCATATCATGGGTAATCAGCATAATAGCAGTATCATTCTCTGCCTTAAGTTTATTCATCAGTTCAAAAATCTGAGCCTGAATAGTAACGTCCAATGCTGTAGTGGGTTCATCTGCTATAAGTACTTTAGGCTGACAGCTCATTGCCATGGCTATCATGGCCCTCTGTCTCATACCTCCGGAAAACTCATGTGGATACTGATCTATTCTCTTTTCCGGTGTTGAGATTCCCATTTGCGTAAGCAGTTTTAATGTTTCTTCCCTACGCTCTGCCTTATTTTTATTTGTATGATACTTCATGTTTTCCCCAATCTGATATCCAATGGTATATACCGGGTTTAGGGATGTCATAGGGTCTTGGAATATCATGGCAAAATCTTTTCCTCTAAGACTTCTCATCATTTTCCCATTTCTTGGAAGTTTATCTATTCTAATATCCGTTCCCTCATTATGATAGGTAATACTTCCCTCTTCAATTCGGGATAACTTGGGTAATAGCTGCATGATAGAGGCTGCGGTAACACTTTTTCCACAACCGGATTCTCCAACAATACAAAGGGTTTTTCCTTTATAAAGGTTAAAGGAAACACCATTTAATACTTTATTACATCTTTTATCCGAATAAAAATAGGTGTGAAGATTTTCCACCGTTACTACTGCATCCTGTTTCATCCTCTTCCTCCTTATCCCTGTTGCGCAGGATCTGTGGTGTCACGAATACCATCTCCAATGGAATTGACACTAATTACAAACAGTGAAACTACTATGCCTACAGGAAGCCATAACCACCAGTAATTCTGCATTACAAAAAGGTCCTGAGCCGCATTGAGGATATTTCCCCAGGTAGGTATCTCTGGTGGAACACCAAGTCCAAGAAAGCTCATTGCCGCTTCGTCCAAGATGAACATGGCTGTTGACAGTGTTAAATTAACCACAATAGGTCCTATTGCATTGGGAAGCATATGCTTATAAGCCACAATAATATCAGACAGTCCAAAAGCACGCATAGCCTGTATGTATTCTTCTTCCCTAATGGAAAGCATCTTAGCTCTTGCTTGCCTATAGACGCCTCCCCAGCCGGTAAGAATAAAAATAATAATCAGATTAAGTAGGCTCCTTCCAAAGATGGATCCCAGCATAATAACAAGAATCAACTGCGGGAAGGACATGAAAACCTCTGAGAGGCGAAGTACTATCTTATCAAACTTGCCTCCTTTATATCCCCCATAGCAGCCAAGGAGCACTCCAATAAATGCTGCTCCTAAAGCCGATCCCAAACCTATCAGTATCGACATTCTTCCTCCGTACAGGGTTCTCGTAAATACATCTCTTCCAAGTTTATCTGTTCCAAACCAGTGTTCTAAAGAAGGTGACTGTGTCATATTTCTCAAATCTGGATCATTTGGTTTGTATTTACATAAGAATGGCCCAAACACACATGCCAATAGAATAATTGAAAAAATTATAATTCCGGCTATTGCCAGGCGATTATTCAATAATTTTCTGAGTGTACGGTTTAGTTTTCTATGTTTCAGTTTCCCAGATTCTTCTGCATTCCTGATTTTATCAAATTTCCGATCAAGCCGTGTGCGTTTTGCGGTATTTTCTTTCTTTATCATACATTCCCTCCTATCCCAGCTTGACACGTGGGTCCAAAATCGCTGTCATAATATCCACAAGAAAACTGGATATAAGTACTGCTAGCACCGAGAAAAGAGCAATCATCATAACCATTGGATAATTCTGTCCCGTTACTGCTGTTTTAAAAGCATTTCCTATACCCGGCCATTGAAAAATAGTTTCAATTACTACAGAACCTCCTATTAGGGTAGGAAGACGAAAGCCAACCAGTACAACAACAGGAGTGAGCGCTACACGAAAACCATGTACCAGATTTACTCTCCACTCAGGCAATCCCTTTGCTCTGGCTGTTTTAATATAGTCTTTGTTCATGGTATCTAGCATACTAGACCTTGCATAGCGCATAACCCCTGCCGTAAGAGAGATTCCCAATACACAGGCCGGCATGATCAGATGCTTTATATGACTGACGAAGGAGGTATCCCCTGCTGTCATCCTTCCACCAATAGGAAGAATCTGAAGATTTAAAGCGAAAAATAGAATACAAAGCATTCCAAAGAAAAATTGAGGAATGGAAACCCCAATCATTCCTGCTACTGTTAGTACTCCATCTCCAAGTGTACCTTTTTTTAATGCACTAAAAACACCTAGCAGGCTTCCTAAGATGGTAGAAATCAGTAATGCTGCCAAAGACAACTCCAAAGTAGCTGGAAACAGTTGCCCCAGGAGTGTTTTAATCGGCATACCATTTGTTATGGAATATCCCCAATTGCCTTGTAGTAGCTGAAACAACCATTTAAAATATCGAATAAAAAACGGGTCATTTAACCCATACAGCTCCCTCATTTGCTCCAATTTTTCTGGTGCAATATTCGCCAGTTGATCCGGTGAAAACATATATGAAATCGGATCTCCTGGCGTTAAGTCCAATCCCAAATAAATCAGGAAGGTGATCAGAAGCACCATGGGAATCATTGTGAGAAACCTCTTAATAATATACTGAAGGGTATTTCTCATACTTTATCTCCTTTCTCCTAATAAAAGATAGGGAATGGGTAGCCATCCCCTATCTTCAATGTGATTACTGAATATTCCAATGCTGAATATCCCAATCATAGTTAAACTGAGGAGTTGCTTTCTTGATATCCCCAATTTTATCACTTGTAACTAGGAAAATCGGCTGGTAATACAGTGCCATGGTAAACAGGCTTTCATTTTCATATTTTGTAAGTTCCTTGAATGCATCCAACTGAACAGTAACATCTGATGATGCATTTGTTGCATCAATCAGCTCATTCAGCTTAGCATCTTCTGGGGTATGAGAATTCGTTGCGGAACCAGTTCTATATCTATCATAGTATTCATGTAAGGATAATGCTGCATTTGCTGCATAGCAGATATCCCAATCTACTGCTCTAGGTCCCTTTGTCTGATCCGTAGGTGCGGACCACAGAATAGTTCCTAAGTCACCCTCCACAAGTTCTGCATCAAAATTGATACCTACTTCTGCCAGATATGCTTTAATAGCTGCCATAAGATCTATTGTTGTCTGATCTGTATAGTAGTAAACTGCCTTTACCGTCTTGTTAGAATCCCAGTTTATTTCTTTCAAGAGCTCCTTTGCTTTATCAGGATTATAATCATAAGCTTCTAAGCCTGATGCTTTATCCTCTGCTCCCGGAATCAAACAATCTGCAGGTATCGCTGCACCTTGGAAAATAGTTTCACAGATTGTTTTCATGTCAATGGCATAACGAATAGCTTGTCTTACCTTAGGATCTTTCAGTACTGCCTCTGAACCGTCTTTATTAGGGAATTTATTAATAAAGAACAGTCTCGTGTAACGAACATCTATGGAATCAACGGAAATACCCTCTGTTCCTTCTACAGCCTGAACATCCGCAATAGATTTTGTATATCCATAATCCAGTTGTCCTGCTTTTGCTCTTGTAGCAAAGTTTGCATCTGAGTCACCAGGAGAAGGTAATAGCTGAATCTTAAAATCAGGCACTCCATTATAGTATTTGTCAAAAGGTGCAAGTACTGTATAGTTCTTCATCTGCACTTCTTCAACCATAAATGGACCTGAGCCAATAGGCTTCTGGAAATACTCTGCCTGCTGTACTTGAAGAGGATCAACGCCTTCAAAATACTTCATTGGTACAGGGGCAAACTGTGTAAATGTCAAAAGAGCATCTGGTGCTATTTTGTCAAATGTAATGGTAATATCTTGGCCATTGATCTTAATTCCTTCGAATGTATCCAAGACATTTCCATCTTTATCCGTACTTCCTTGAATAGCCGTGAAGGTAGATAAAAATACAGGATTACATACGGATGTTTTTGCAACATACTCGATGCTTTTCTTGATATCCTCCGGTGTGATTTTTTCACCATCATGCCAATAAGCATCATCCCTTAAATGGAAAACAAGAGTTTTTCCATCTTCACTGTACTCATATGTTGCCAATGCATCCGGATGATTTGGAATAGGGTTTAGGTTTTCATCTGCCACAATTAGATGTGCATACAGTGTCTTTGTATACATATAGGTTCCAGGATTAAGCCAAGGTGTTTCAAAGAATTCCTCTGGTCCGCCATTAGAGTAGATCATTTTTCCTTCTGCAGGGGTTCCTGAAGGAGTAGTTGTATTATCCGCTGTTGCTGCTTTTGTTTCTGCTGGTGTCTCTTGTTCCTTTTTCTGGCTATTGTTATCTCCGCCACAAGCCAAAAGTCCTGTCATCATAGAAGTCGCAATAAGGCAGGCAATAAGCCTTTGTAACATTTTCTTTTTCATTGATATAATCCTCCTCTTCTGTTGATAGACTCATTTTATCAAGAAAGGTAATTTTTTTCTATTCACATATTAAACAGAAAAAATTTTTTATTTTTATGCAATTTTACCAAAATAAGCTTATTCTAATACCTATTTTCTATTCTTTTTATCTTTTTCCACTCGGTACTCTAGGTTGTATATTTCTCCAGTTATACAATTGATATAGGTAAGTATAGTAAAATTGTTTTAGTACCATCAAAAAAGCCTGAAAACCTTTATATCGGGTTTCCAAGCTTTTATGTTGCTATTTTTATTTGATTGTACTAGGAATCTGTATAAAATTAAAATATTTATATGTCTTAACACAATTTTTCCGTTACCGATGCGCTTGTTTTTTCATTATTCTCTCTGCAATACTCAAAGTAGCGTCGATAATATTCCGAATATAAAACTTCCACCAAAAATAACTGACTGATTTCAGCAGATGTGGAACCACCCTGAAGCGGCCCTTCATTGGCTCCGGAAAGGAGGGTAAGGTCTGCATTCATGCTAAGAGGAGACTTACTAAATCTGGTTATACAAATAATCTTAGCCCCGGCTTTCTTTGCCGTCTGCGCTACATGAATTGTATCCTTCGTTGCTCCAGAGTAAGAAAATAACACAGCCACGTCTTCACTTGTCATGGTAGCAGCCAACATGGACTGCATATGGCTGTCTTGCACACAGAATACTTTATTCTCAATTCTCAAAAACTTATTCATCGCCTTCATCGCTGTTAACATGCTTGCTCCTACTCCAAAAAAGAAGATCATTCTGGCTTCATGAAGCATATTGATTGCCCGATTCATCTCATCCTCCTTAATCAATGAATAGGTTTCTGTCAGTGCATTAATATTAGTATTCAGTACTTTCTTCGCTAGATCGCCGAAGGTATCATCGATAGAGATATTATTTCCTGTAAACTGGTTCAAACCTTCCTGACCTTCGTTGATACTAAGGGATAGTATCATTTTAAATTCTTGATAACCCTTAAGATTCATGGTCTTACAAAACCGGAACACACTGGTATCACCGACCTTACAAGCATCTGCCAAATCAGTAATGGACATAAAAAGAACCTCTCTAGGATTCGATAAGATAAAATCTGCAACCTTTTTTTCTGCTTTTGTAAGCTGATTATATGATGATTTGATATTGGAAATAAAATCTTTTTTCATATGACATACCCCTAATCTTCCTTCATATTCTTTAATTTTTATTATTGTTGCTTCACTCCTACAACAATAATAGATTATTTATAAGATATCACAAATGAAATATTTTTTCAACATACTGTATAGAAAGAAATATTTTTTAACATTTAAATCCTATTATGTTTATACTTAACATTTTTATTACCTATAGTTTATTATCAAAGTAACAAAAATTCAAAGATTATTTTATGACACAATTTGACACAATTCATCGCATTAGTATTGGACTGAAAATTATTTTTATTTTAAACTGGAGAATCTTTATACTATGTCATATTTTGTTAGTATAATTGTGCATTATGTATATTTTATTGAATACTAATTATATATTATATACGTTTTATATGTAATTTTTCTTAAAAAATAAAAATTATATTTTTTTCCTCTTGATTCTTATACTATGCGATGATATGATTCACTTAGAAATATCTATTATTTTAAATAGCAAATGAATAGAAAGGTATGAGTGAAATGAAAATTATCAAAGCAAATGACTATCAGGATATGAGTAGAAAAGCAGCAAATATTATATCCGCACAGATTATCATAAAGCCTAATTGTGTGTTAGGATTAGCAACTGGCTCCTCTCCTATTGGCACTTATAAACAACTTATAGATTGGTACAAGAAAGGAGATCTTGACTTTTCCAAAGTCAGTTCCGTAAACCTTGACGAATATAAAGGGCTTGCACCGGATAACGACCAAAGCTACTATTATTTTATGTATGAAAACTTCTTTAAACATATTAACATTGATCTACATAACGTGAATATTCCCAATGGGTTGGAGACAGACACCCAGAAAGAATGCACCCGGTATGACCAGATCATTTCTTCCTTAGGAGGCATTGATTTACAGCTTCTTGGCCTGGGTAATAACGGACACATCGGTTTTAATGAGCCATATGAAAGCTTTAATAGAACCACTCATTGCGTTGAATTAGCTCAAAGTACTATTGATGCTAATACCCGTTTCTTCAATAATCCAGATGAAATACCAAGATATGCTTACACCATGGGAATTGGTAATATCATGAGTGCAAATAGAATCTTGTTAATCGTTAGTGGAAAAGGCAAAGCCCAAATCTTAAAAGAGGTTATTGAAGGCTCAATTACCCCATCTGTTCCTGCTTCTATTCTTCAACTACACAAAGATGTAACCATTGTTGCCGATCAGGAAGCTTTGTCACTATTATCCAAATAGTATTGGGGATTGAAACCCTAATAAGAATGGAGGAATTTATGATACTAAAAAATGTTCTTCTTTATGATGAAAATGCTGGTTTTGTAAAAGAGAATATTAATATTGATGGGGATCGAATCTCTAATCTTGCAGATTCTGATTCTGAAATAATTGATGCCCAGGGTCTGTATGCCATTCCTGGCTTAATAGATATCCATTTCCACGGTTGTGTAGGACATGATTTCTGTGACGGTACAAAAGAGGCAATTCAGGCAATTGCTGACTATGAAAGTAGCTATGGTGTCACAAGTATTGCTCCGGCCACAATGACCCTAGATTATAATGAGCTTGCCAACATCTTTAAGATCGCGGCTTCTTATGAAAGTCATCATGGAGCAGGTCTGGTTGGCATTAATATGGAAGGCCCATATATCAGTCACGAAAAAAAGGGAGCTCAAAATGGAGCTTTTATAAAGGTTCCTGATATAGAACGATTCAAAGAAATGAGGCAGCTCTCTGGGGGGTTAATTAAAATGGTGGATATCGCTCCCGAAGGGAGTGGTGCTATGGAATTTATTAAGGCCGTTAAAAATGATGTCGTTGTCTCAGTAGCGCACACCACCGCTAACTATGATATAGCAACAGAAGCCTTTCAAAACGGTGCAAGTAATGTAACCCATTTATATAATGCCATGCCTCCTTTCTCCCATCGAAAGCCTGGCGTGATTGGTGCAGCATTAGACGCTGAGCATGTAAAAGTTGAATTAATCTGTGATGGAATGCATATTGCTCCAAGTGTTGTCCGAGCAACCTTTAAAATGTTCGGAGATGATCGAATTATCTTAATTAGTGACAGTATGAGAGCAACTGGTCTTAGTGATGGCGAGTACACTCTCGGGGGACAGAAGGTATTCGTAACAGGAAATAAAGCTACTCTGGTAGATGGAACCCTTGCCGGTTCTACCACCAATCTGATGGATTGTATGAAAACAGCCATATCCATGGGTATCCCCTTAGAAAGTGCTGTCAAATGTGCCTCAGTAAACCCAGCCAAGCAAATTGGTGTATACGATGAATATGGTAGCCTGACTCCTGGAAAATATGCTGATATTGTACTATTAAACCAGGATCTTGAAATAGTAAAAGTAATTCTTAAAGGTAAAATAATAAAAGGATAAACTCCTTATTAATGGATATAAATCCTGCTTGAAGGACTTTTAATGTGATAGAAGGATGCAGAGCAAGTTCCTATTTGGAGCTTGCTTCTGTGGAGGCATAAGCAGGCAGACCATATCGGCTGACGGACCCATGGTTGACTTAATGCCGTTACCCCACTGCTAGAGCCTCCCGATACATTCTCATTTATTTGCCTCTACAAAAAATCGACGTTCTGCTTGTATCTCACAATGATTGAATACTGATGTTTTTACAAATAAGTTATTCTTTCTATTGGCTAAGATACTTAGCCTCCACTAAATTGGAACTGAACTTTCCTCTCTACAATCTGCTCCAACTCCTGTGAATCATTCTTTCCATCAACAACCAACCGAAAAATATGATCCCGAAGCTCTTCATATCGTCCATTACTTTCCTGTGAATTTAGCAGCTTACACATATTCTCTGGCAGACCACTGATTTTTCCATTGCTGTCTACGATAATATCCGAAAAAGTATATTTTCCATTCGTAGATTTAGTAATAAAATTGTTCAATTCCCTGTAAGCCTCTATCTGATGGCATTCGCTTTGAGAAAAATCGGAAGCCTGTATATACTTATCCCATAGTTTATCTGCAAATTTTTCAACAATAATCCCTTTAGCTACTTCTTTTTCCTCCGATTCCATTTCGCCTACAACCGATACACTTCCATCTATCCCGATTTCGATGCTTAAGCTTTTACCCTCGATATCAATGCCTGCTCTTTTTAGTTCATCTCCAATTGCTGGATATAAGACATTCTTTATATAATTTTCTGCTTCCGCCCTCTCGTAATCAGAAAGATTGGAAAAAATTTTTATATACTGCTTTTCTTCTACCGTCAAAGTGTCTCCAGCTGCCAACCTTTGCAACAAATCATCCACGGTTTCATTTCCCTGATATTTCTTGTGTTCCGGTAATGTATCATATTCTTTCCTTGCAATCTCCTCTACACTTTGAATGCCGCCTAGCTTTTCTGCGGGACTGACTTTTTCTTTATTTTCCTTGATTCGTATGCGATAGCTACCATCTATGGTTTCACCATCTGTACCTGAAACACGAATGATATAATTATTTGGAGAATTGACATACTGTGGCAGGGTCAATTCATGGCATCCTTTTTCACCCTTTTTTGCAGTACCGATATAATTACCATTCGTATCATATATAGATAATTCCAAATTATTATTATCAGAAATATTCTCTAGTGAAATTGTAACGGAAGTCGATATACCCATTTTATCGTAAAAGGCTTTCTGTTTATAACTGAAAGAATAATAATCCACATCCTCCTTACTGCTTATTCCTCCCTCCAGATAGCTTTCCTCATTCTGTATCAGAATATCGGTTCCATAACTACTGTAATACCTGTCTACCATATCATCATATTTTGTCCGCTGCCTGTAACTATCGTTTCCGTTTACTTCTTCATTTTCTGTAAAAATAGTCTTTTCATTAAGTTCCTTAAGGGGAGAAGAAAACTGTTTGCCCATCCCGGAATAATAATTTTTCTCTAATAGTGAACTGGTAAGATAAGTGTTGTAACCCATTTTAATCACTCCTTTAAATTTTTATCTTTCAATATTTCTTTTAAAACAGGTTTTTGTCTGCCATATGAAAATTAGCTTTATAGGAAGCTACCACTTGGATATAGTCATCGCACTTCCATAGTAGTACTAACAACTTCGTTTCTTTTCTCGCCGTTCTTCTGCCTGTGTTTTAAGACGCTTTTCTCTCTCTCCTAAAATGTCACAGCGGATATTTATATACATAAAAAGACACAGCACCACTTTGGTAATTCTCCATCCATGAATACTGCGCTCTCCTTAGCTCATCTTCTTATTCTTTTTATCGGCACACTATCGACCGCCATTCACGTTGTTTGCATAATTGGAAATCATACAACAAACTAGAAAATATCTATACTGATGCATCAATTGAATTACGAACAAGTTTGCTTATAAAAATATCGGCAGGTCAATAAATAAACTTAACACATCTTACACTATTCTCTCTATAGGTACTTTCAAATCATTATTATATAACCGAATTACACAATCACAATGTGTATGAGTTGACTGTATGATTTATTATATGATGATAGGTGATAAGATTCATCAACGCAGAACCCCTCTGGTCATAACCTTGATACTACTAGCTACGCCCATCCACTGGCAAGTCACGTTTTATTATATACATTAGGAGTTTTTTTCTGAATACATCCCTAAAACACCTATAGAACCACACGATTATCGAGAGGCTTTCATCATACAATAATTGCCCTGTGATTCTCTCACAGGGCAACACATTCTCTTCTATCTTTACATTTTTTTATTCTGCATACAAGCTCTTCTCTTCCTGAAGTCGAAGCATCTCCCGAACAAATTCACGCTTCGTCATCTTATGCGGTATGTAGTCTTCATAAAGCTCTAATTCATCAACCTCTTCATACTCAACGTCACTTAAAATATTAGCTAATTCATTGTGCATGTAATCCCCCCTAATGTATATCTTGATAAAAATAAAATGTAATGATTTGATTATGTAAATCAGACAACAAATTATAAACAAACCATAGCAGACGTTGGTTATTTTGTCAAGATACCAAGGGTTATATTATGTTTTTTTAAACATTTTTCCTAATTTATATAAGAATTTTAACTGATTTGACTTGAGATTTTATCATTATTGAATCTACTTACATACATTTATGTTTCAAAAGTAACAAATGAGTATTACTGAGTCGGTCCCTTCCATGTTGAAAAATTACCTGCATATTGATCTATGTAGGATGCTGATATAATAACGGATTGGTCTGTTTGTTCTCTCTCTTCTATGTTTGCCGGATTACAACCTCCCTTTTCTATACCAACCTGATCTGTCCTAAATACATTTCCACAGTTTTGACAAACAAAAGTATCGCCTTTTTGCTCAAAATATGCCTTTGGTGCTGGATTGCAGGCCTGACAAGTATTAAAGGTAGTACGTATTGAGCCGTCAGAGGCCTTTACTACAATAAACTGGATTATAGTTCCATCTGCCGTTTCATAATTTACAAAGGTAGCATCTTTTGAGATATTTGTTGTATCAATTACCACATTTCCCTCTTCATTGGCCTTCACAGTCTGGTATGTATTTTTATTTTCTTTCTCTTGAACCGTTGTTTCATCAGTGGTCTTACTACATCCTATCAAACTTAAAATTACGATTGCTGTCAATAGAGTAATTACTCTTATCCTCATATTTATACCTTCTTTCTAATTTAAATTATTTATGTCATCCACTACCACAACAACATTTTTCAGCATATTCATCCAACAAGAATATAGGTAAGTCCCTTCTTCTTTTGGAGTAAAAACAATGACATTATCTCCTTCTGACAAATCCTGCAAAAACTGTAATTCCCTACTTTGTACAGCATTATTACAGCCAGTTAGATACTCCTTTTGAGCTTGTATATTAAGATGTACTGGAATTCCTTTTTGAACAATGATATCCTCATATCCATTGTAGCTTAAATTAATCTCTACTTCTTGATACTCTTCTTTTACTGTTGCTATCTTATAATCGGTATAATCCGAGGTGTTGTTTGGAAAAAGATCGATTCCCCAAGACAATAACGATCTATTTATCATGACAATGGATAACAGAAAGATGAATACTGCCGCAACATAATTAATTATGGTCCTATATTTATTGGTGACTAGATTTGCTATCAATCCCATACCTAGCATGAGTGGTACTGTTCCTATTGCAAACAGGAACATGGATAAGGCTCCTTTTAATGCATTTCCAGTAGATAGTGCATATAACTGCATTGCCTGTAATGGGCCGCAAGGCATAAGTCCATTCATTAATCCTATGACAAAGGCATTGGAACCATGAAGTTTTCCTCTCCATGGAAGTTTACATGCAAAAGAAAAATAGTGTTCTAGGATACCCATCATTCCTAAGGACATGATAAGCATCGCTACTGCTGCAACCATTATAATGGTTCCTGCAATACTAGAAGTTACAGAAAGTACATTCCCCAGGCCACCAACTATACCCCCTATGATTGTATAGGAAACTACCCTTCCCAGATTATATAAGATAGGTTTTCTAATACTTCTATTTCTATTGGAATTAAAGGTTGCTGATAGATTAATGGCTCCACACATGCTGATACAATGTATACTTGTAAGCAATCCCGTTATCACTAACATCCCATAACTGATACTACTGTCAATCTGAGGAATCATATTAAATACGTTAAACCCAAAAACTTTCTGAAAAAGAAAGGCTATGAATAAAATTACTGCTAGAATAATTACTAATTCATGTACAGGAACCTTCCTTAATAAATCTTTACGATTTGAGCTAATATAACTTGTCTTAGTTAAGTATCCGGCATCCATGATTAAGTGAATCACCGTTTCCTTTTCTAGGGGTTCCTGATAATAGATTTCCGCGATATGATTATGTATCTGAACTTTCTGTATCTGACCATTGGAAAGCAGAGCCTTCTTTATTGCTACAATACAGTGGGCACAATGTATCCCTTCTACCCTGACATATATTTTATTCATGGCATACCTACCTATTCCTATTATTTAGATATAATATATAGGATTATATAGGTTAACTTGACGAATATCAACTATTTCGCTGTACATTTCAAAGAAAATTCACATTCAGATAAAAATGGAGTGTATGTCAGAATACTCATACACTCCATTTAATAATTATAAGGCAATCCATATTGCTTTTAGAATTTTTAAAACTGCATTTACCTGATAAGATTCAGCTATACCGGTTTTACACCAGATGGCAAAATGCTCACAATTATTGCTAATCAAGTCATAGCTGGCTTCACCCAATCTACTATACGCCCGCTTCACTGTCTCAGAAGGAGAATAGAGTTTATACCTTGCAGTATCAAACGCTAGGTAGATATCATTTGCTTTTTTAAACTCTTCAGAAAGGTTAAGATTAGGCGAAATCAGATTACGAATTGATTTTTCCTGGGATACCACATTATATATTTTCTCAGGTTCCCGATAGAATGGAGAGAAATCGCAGATGAAATACTCCTCCTCTTCTCCTAAAAAGGATTCAAAGCCAGTAATGTGTATCACAGCATTCTTTGACACATTGCCGCTTACTGGACTATAGTGTATCACCTGTGCATCACCGATATAAACGCCAAAATGTTGATAAAATCCGAGGTCTATACCAATTATGTCACCGTATTCTAGATGTCTTTCATTTTTGTCCATAACATCACATCCAGAGACACTTTTTATATTGTATGCAACGACAAAATGTCTCATTCCTTGCGGACAAGAGAATCTAGGGAGATATCCCCTTCAAACACTTTCACTGCTCCACCGGATAAATAAATAATATTGTCTTTCTGATCATAAAACACCTTAAGAATCCCTCCTCTGCAGGATACTACTACATAAGAATCTAAACGTCCTGTAAGGATTCCAGCCACAACAGAGGCAGCGGTACCTGTTCCACAGGCCAAGGTCTCTCCAGTTCCCCGTTCCCATACCCGCATTTTTATATTATTCCGATCTACTATCTGAACAAATTCTACATTGACCCGATTTGGGAACTTCAAGTTATGCTCCAAAGGTAAACCGTAGGTTGCAACAGGAAAGCTAGCCACATTGTCAACAAATATCACTGCATGAGGATTTCCCATAGACACACAGGTTATTTTAAATTCCTTATCCAGGACAGTAACAGACTCCTCTATTACAGTTTCATTATCACTAAACACTGGAATCTCTTTAGCCTCTATAATTGGTTTTCCCAGATCTACCATAACCTCCACCACTTTATTCTGGTTTATGGTGAGAAATAGGGTCTTTATTCCAGCCAATGTATCTACCGTTAAAGTAGTCTTACTCTTAATATTGTTTTCATACACATACTTTCCGATGCAGCGAATCGCATTTCCACACATTTCTCCTACTGAGCCATCTGCATTGTACATCCGCATGCTCACATCAGCCTTTTCAGAGGTTCCTATTAAAACCAATCCGTCAGCTCCAATTCCCATGTGCCTATCGCTTAGACTTCTAGCTAACTTTTCTGGATTGGATATTCCTTCAAATCTGGAGTCCAAGAAAATATAATCATTTCCACAGCCATGCATCTTAGTAAATTTCATACAACGACTCCTTACCTATCCTTATGGTCATTATATGAAAGTTAATTTATAAGTGTGTATTACATCAAGGTCAGTATCATTTGAGCTGTCTCAACCATGTTCGTTCCACTGTCCATGCTTGTTTTTTGGATATAACGATGAGCCTCCTCTTCACTCATGTTTTTTTGGTCCATCAATAATTTCTTTGCCTTGTCAATCGTAGCTTTATCTTCCTCAGAACGAAGTTTAGAACGATCCTTTGGTTTCTCAAGTATCTTCTTTCTACGTCTTTGATGTTGTATGGTCATCATTTGAAGAGTACCAAGTAATTCATTTAACTTAATAGGCATACTAAGACAAACGATGCTGTCTCTGGTCACCTCTTCTAATTTTGTTGGGGATGCTACTAATAACATTTCAAATCCAATGGGTAAGTAGTTATTGAGCTGAAGATAATGCATATCAGAAAAACGATACCCGCTGACTACAATTCCACCATCTAATTCATTGGCAATACTGATAACCTGAGCACCGGAGGTACAAGTTGCACTTACTTCAAAACCATTCCGAACTAATACTGTCTTTATATTTTTTGCATCTTCAAGCTTCGGAAAAGCAATAATAACGCTTAACATGTATGTGACACCTCCAAGCCTCCTAATTTATTATGATGTAGATGAGTTAAATTCTTTTCAAATACTCCTCTACTTCCCAATTGGAAACCTGGTGGTTATAATCGGTCCATTCCTTTTTCTTAGCATTTAAATAAGTCTTAGTTATGTGTTCTCCTAATACATCTTTGAAAAATGGATCTTGCTCAAAAGCTTCAATTGCTTCTCCTAAGGAACTTGGCAATGTATCAATCCCAAGTTCTGCAGATTTTTCAAGACTCATTGTACGTAAGTCCACATCTATGGAAGCAGGAGCTTCCATTTTATTTTTAATACCTTCTAGACCAGCTGCCATACATACTGCTAACGCAAGGTATGGGTTTGACGCAGCATCCGGACTTCTAAGTTCAATTTTCGTGATGCCTGATCTTGTATCAGGTATTCGGATTAGTGGACTTAAGTTGTTCTTAGACCAACCAATATGAACTGGAGCTTCATAGCCTGGAACTAAACGTTTATAGGAATTAACAATAGGATTGGTGATTAAAGACATTCCTTTTACATGCTTTAATATACCTGCGATAAAAGATTTGGCCTCCGCACTTAAGCCTCCCTTCTCCCCTTTAAACATATCCTTGCCATTCTTATACATTGCAATATTTATATGCATACCTGAACCCTTGATTCCTGTCTTTGGCTTTGGCATAAAGGTAGCATGAAGGCCATGTCGTCTGGCAACAGTACGAATCACCATTTTAAAGGTAACAAGGTTATCAGCTGAGTTCAACAACCTATCATATTTAAAATCCACCTCGTGCTGCCCTGGTGCATCTGCATGGAAAGAGGAGGTAACTTCAAATCCCATATCTTCTAACATTAAGACCATTTCTCTTCTTGCATTTTCCCCAGTATCTATTGGCCCAATATCAAAATAACTTCCTTGCTCAGATGTATTTGTTGTAATTCCACCCTGCTCATCTAAATTAAAAAGGAAAAACTCACATTCTGGTCCAATATCAAAATCATAGCCCATATCAGCAGCTTCTTTAATTACATTTTTTAAGATATATCTAGAGTCTGCATCAAATGGTGTTCCATCTGGCCTATAGACATCACAGATGAACCTTGCAACTTTTCCCTGCTGTGGCCTCCACGGAAATATCTCAAAAGTATCAAGATCTGGATGAAGATACAGTTCCTGTCTACTGACACCGCTAAATCCTTCAATAGCACCACAATCAAAGGTACACTTATTATTCATTACCTTTTCCCATTGACTGATCGTCACAGCCATATTCTTTAAGTTACCAAAAATATCAACAAACTGAAGGCGAATAAACTCCACATCTTCTTCCTCAACAAGTCGAGCAATGTCTTGAACCGTATATTTACTCATAATCATCTCTCCTTTGATAAATTTTTATGTACTATGTACCATTACCTATAACAGAACTAAGAGTATTGCTTACAAAACTCTTCACCTGGGGGTCTTGTAAGTAGCAACTACTTCCCCAACCCAGCGCACTCCTTGACATCCTGTTCTTTAAAAGTCTTTTTTTAGGAAAGTTAGAAAGACTTTTCTATCAAATAAAAAAGGCAAAGGCATCTACCCTGTAGCGCCCTTGCCCAAGTTGATTTCATAATAGCAAGCACAATAGAGTTTGTCAAGTGGTTAGGGATTGTGGTCATTTACTATATAGGATACTTTTTCTTCCTGTATAAAATAGTAATTAAAACTGCTAAAACGATAATGGTTCCACATATTCCAAGGTTAACCCAAAAAGTTTCACTTAGTTTACCTCGTCTTTTGTAGTATCTTCTTCGAATGGATTTTTGTCTGGTCTATTTGGCATTTCCCCACCTTTTGGCATCTCTCCTTTTTGTGGGAAATTGCTATTCTTTTGATTCATTGGAGGTTTCATCATACTTTACTTCCATCAACACTCCAGCTTCCAGTTGTGTCTTCCAAAAAATCTACTTTGGATAAGCTACTTCCTATCTCTGTATCAAATGTAATTCTAACGTTGCCCGGATTGTAAATATACGGTTCTCTCTTATAGGTTCTTATAACTTTGGGTCTTTGCATGCCTCCACCAGTCTGTGTGTAAAATTCCACACATAAAGGGTCGTCTTTCTTCATAAGAAAGTTAATCTCACCCCTTAGAATCTGCTCTACTTCTGATTTAGTTAGAACAACTGCTTGCTTATTGCATAATCCATTTACCTTACTCTTCTTTTCTAGATGAATCAAAGAAGGATCATTGTTATAATATCTGATTCGATATTTGATTCGGTTGTCCACGTTTTTATCTAACTTGGCTATGGCCTTAAGTCTATTTGTTATTGCCATATATTCCGGGTAGGTAATAAAATAATTGTACATAAAAACCATGAATTATTTTTGCACATTTTTGTGTTAAAAGCGTAAAAAAAGCACTCTAGTAGGTTCTACTAGAATGCTCACTCTTTTCCTTTTACTACTTTTGAAATTGTCTTCCCTCTTGGTCCATCTCATAGTTTTCTTTATAAATCAATTCACTAATTGGAATAATCTTATATCCTTTTGCTTGTAATCCCTCAATGACAGCAGGTAGCGCCTCTAAGGTATGTTTCCCCCCATTATGAAATAAGATAATAGAGCCATTTCCCAAATGCTTATCCTTTAATACCCGGTTCGTAATAGTATTAGCACTATAGTCCTTCCAATCCAGAGAATCCACATCCCACTGGATACAATAATAATTTAACTCATTACATACATTAATTAGATTATTGTTGTAATCACCATATGGCGGACGAAATAATATCATGTCTTTTCCTGTTAAGGTTTTCACTTTATCATGTACTTGTTTGATCTCAATGATACATTCTTCTTTACTTAACCTAGACATCTGCTTATGATTCTGACTATGATTACCTATATCATGACCTGCTGCTGCAATCTGCTTTACATCATCCCCATACTTGTCTACCCATCCTCCTGTAAGAAAAAAAGTAGACTTTACATTGTACTTCTTCAGACAGTCCAAAATACTTTTGGTCTGCTCATTCCCCCATGCAGCATCAAAACTTATAGCCACCACAGGTTTATCTGTATTGACGCAGTAGATAGGAAGCTTCTTAGTAGGATTGCTCGTAACGGACACTGCTTCTGGCATATAGTTAATACCTAAAGAAAAGACGCCAATCGCTGCAAGTACAATAATGCCAACCTTAATAAAACTGCTGATTACTTCTTTATTCCAACTATCATTCATAGTTACACCCAAAAGAGCTTGTTAATATAATATATTGCCCTTAGAGAGTTAATATGACAGTCCCACTACTGTAATTAACCTATTAAAAAAGGGATGTGTCCCTTATAAAGTTCACATCCCTTTTTAATATTATATGTTCAATTATTTTACAAAAGCTTTCACTTTTTCAGCAATGCTTGCACCATCTAAACCATATTTTTTAATCAGCTCAACTGCTGGACCGGATTCTCCAAATACATCATTTACACCAATTTTTAATACAGTCGTTGGATACTTTGCACTTAATGTATCACACACTGCACTGCCTAGACCTCCGATTATAGAGTGTTCTTCAACTGTTACAACCTTACCAGTTTCCTTTGCACAGGCAACAATTAACTCTTCATCTAGAGGTTTGATAGTATGGATATTTACAACCTTTGCATCAATTCCTTCTGTTGCAAGCAACTCTGCTGCTACAAGAGATTCACTTACGCAAAGACCGGTAGCAACGATAGTAACATCCTTACCTTCACGTAATACAACACCTTTTCCTAATTCAAATTTATAATCTGCATTGTCATTGATTACAGGTACTGCAAGACGTCCAAAACGAAGATATACTGGACCATCGTATTCATATGCTGCCTTTACTGCTGCCTTGGCTTCCACATCATCACTTGGATTGATTACTACCATACCAGGAATAGTTCTCATAAGTGCAAGGTCTTCGTTACATTGATGGGTAGCACCATCTTCACCAACGGAGATACCAGCATGGGTAGCACCTATTTTTACATTCAGGTGTGGGTAACCGATGGAGTTACGAACTTGCTCAAAAGCACGACCTGCTGCAAACATAGCAAAGGTACTTGCAAATGGTACCTTACCTGTAGTAGCGAGTCCAGCAGCTATTCCCATCATGTTACATTCTGCAATACCACAATCTATATGACGTTCTGGGAATACTTTTTTAAATACACCTGTTTTCGTTGCTGCTGCTAAGTCTGCATCTAATACAACTAAATTATCATGTTCTTTTCCAAGTTCAACCAAAGCATTACCATAGCTGTCTCTTGTTGCAATCTTCTTTACTTCTGACATAATGCTTCACCTACCTTTTCTAATTCTTCCATAGCCTGCTTATATTGCTCGTCATTAGGTGCTGTACCATGCCAGCTAGCTTGATTCTCCATAAAGCTTACGCCCTTACCTTTAACACTCTTAGCAATAATAGCGGTAGGCATTCCTTTTGTCTCTCTTGCTTCCTTAAATGCAGCTGCTAACTGTTCAAAATCATGTGCATCTACATTGATTACGTGGAAGTTAAATGCTTCAAACTTCTTATCAATAGGGTATGGAGAACAAACGTCGGCAATATTACCATCAATTTGAAGTCCATTGTTATCTACTATAACAACCAGGTTGTCTAACTTATGAGAACCTGCAAACATTGCTGCTTCCCAAACCTGACCTTCCTGGATCTCTCCATCACCAAGAAGGGTATAAACACGATAAGTATCCTTAGTAAGCTTGGCTGATAATGCCATACCTACAGCTGCTGATACACCCTGTCCCAAGGACCCACTGGACATATCAACACCAGGAATATGCTTTTTATCAGGATGTCCCTGTAAATAGGAACCAACATGACGAAGTGTTAATAAGTCTTCCACTGGGAAGAAACCTCTGTGAGCAAGTGTAGAATATAAACCAGGAGCAACATGGCCCTTAGATAATACAAATCGATCTCTGTCTGGTTTATCAGGATTTGCAGGATCAATATTTAACTCTTCATAGTACAGGTAAGTAAAAATATCTGCAGCGGAAAGAGAGCCACCTGGGTGTCCTGATTTTGCGCTATGAACTGCATCTATGACACCCTTACGGATCTCATTGGCAGTTTTCTGTAATTCTAATATTTTCATTCTGATACCACCTTTACATAATTTGTAACTTCGGTTAATCCTCCTATCCTGATAGATTTCGCTTAAAAATGACAGTATATCAGTCTGACAGGAGTTGTCTTCTAGTACATACATATCTTACCATAAAGTTTTCCTCTTGTGAATACCTATTTGTTTAGTTAATAAACTTTATTTGTAACATTATTACATTTATATACTAAAGTATGCTATTAAAAGCTTTTCAAGATTTACTTGATCCTTGATACCCATGGTTTCTCTGGCTGAGTGCATTGCTAAAATAGGAATTCCAATATCCTGTGTTTGCATTGGTAAAAGTGAATTAACGAAAGTACCTAAAGTAGAACCACCCTTTATATCTGAACGGTTGTAATATTTTTGATAAGGAAGTCCACATTTTTCACATATCTGCACAAGAATACCTACCATCTCACAATCACTGGCATACTCCTGTGTATTGGTAATTTTGATAGCAATCCCCTGATTAAGATATACTTTATTCGTTACATCCGATTTTTCTTTCTTATTAGGATGTACAGCATGAGCCACATCAACAGAGACACAATGACTCTTTAGCAAAGCATCGTTGTAGGCAGTAATGCTCCCTCCTAAACTCAAGTAAACTTTCTGCAAAAGTAAACCTAGCAGGTTAGAGTCAGCCCCCTTCTTGGAACGGCTCCCAATCTCCTCGTGATCAAAACAGGCAATTACGTCTATTCCATGACTTCGTTCTCCAGTAATGATTCCAGTAAGGCAAGCTTGCACACTAGATATATTATCAATTCTCGGTGCAGAAATAAATTCTTTTTTAAGACCAAATTCCACACCTTCTTCTTTTACATATACTCCTAATTCAAAATCCAGAATATCCTTAGATGACACTTTTAATTCCTTTGCCAGTGCTTCTATAAACTCTTCCCGCTTTATATGTTCTCCAGCCATACCCATCAAAGGAAGCATGTCTATCTGGCTATTCAATTCTTTTCCTTTGTTCACATCTCTGTCTAGATGAATGGCAATATTAGGGATAGTAAGAAGTGGGCGATTAAAGTCAACTAAGCGGATCTCAGGATGAAATAAATCTCTGCTTCGTATGGCAACTTTACCGGATATAGACAACGGACGGTCCATAAAGGTATTTAGAATCGGTCCTCCATACACTTCTACATTAAGTTTCTTGTAAGCTCCATCAACCATCTCCGGCTTTGCCTTCAGACGAAAACCGCAAAAGTCTGTGTGAGCATAAGCAAATCGGAAGCCCTCTCCTAATTGAAACTGCTCATTGACACGAAATGCCAAAATAGAACTGTTATAAAGCTCCATTACATAGCCCTGGCCTTTCTTAAGCTCAAAAGGTTCCGCCATATTTAATTCTATAAAGCCAGCCTCTAATAGCTGTCTTTTCGCTTCTTGTACACAATGCGTAGGTGATGTTGACACCTCAATTGTGTTTAGTAATCTCTTGGTAATCTGATTCATTAATCTCCATCCTTTGCTCTCCATTACCAATCAATTATAACACATGATGGTAACCTTTACTATTTAAACTAATAAATAAAAATACAACAACCGTGTCAAGCCTAAGCTACCACGGTTGTTGTGACTACATATTTGCATGTTTTAATATAAGTTGATCTAAAACAGACTTATAAATAATCACTATATGAGCATCTATGAAACAGTATTTATTGACTATATATTCATATGCTTTATATAAAAATGCAACTGTAATTAATCCAATACATATGATTCCAACAAAGAAAGGAAGTCCTTGTAATAATAAAAGTATCATACTTATTAGGTATACCACAATTGCAAATTTAAATGTCTTGCTGATACGTAATACAAGATGAAGGGACTCTGATAGACGCTTCGTCATTTTAATTAAGGTCTCAATATCTTTGTCCTTTAATCTATCATAAATGTCATCATATATTTCCACATTATTCAACATGCGATGATTATAATTTTTATTGGTAATTAATTTTTGGTAGCATGCAAAATATTGTTCGTAACAGTTTTCACCTAATTCTTTACATATAAGCTTTCGGAATACACTCGACATATTTAATTCACCAGCTTTTTTCATTCAAGCACCTCGTTACAAGTATTCTATTCCGGAGACAAGTCGTTATTGCACAAGATAATGCCTATAATTTGGTGTCTACTATATTATATTATTGCTTTAATATTTCGAAACAATTATAGTAATTTTTGTATATTCAGCTTATTCTCATAATGAGTTATAAAAATTAGTTTATTTCAACTTTTTTCTAATAATAGATGACAATAGTGTGGAATAGTGTAAATTCCACGAATTATTCATAATATGTTCACATTTTATCCATACTCTAATCATATTTCTCTAATATAATGTATACATGAACAAAGTAAATGAGCTAAAACTTTTTTTCATAAAAGGCCTGTTAGTTATCCCCCTCTTTCAGGCTTCTCCTCTTTCATAGACAGAAAAGGAATCGCTATTGCGATTCCTTTTCTACGTTAACAATATGTCTTCTCACTCTTCCAGTATTAAATGTGCTTCATTAAACATATTTAGAGCTGTATCATATTCAAAACTCATAATAGCTTTTTGAATATTTTGTAATACAGCATACGGTTTCTCAGGTGCCATTACAATAATCTGCTCCAATAATTCATTAATCTCTATATATTCATAATGCTCCATTGCCATTTTAAGATTTTGAAGTCCTTCCTTACATTCCTTACTATTCCAATATAAATAACTGGTGTCTGCGTATACTGTGTCATATTTGAAATATACACTATCTAGATCGGCATCTTCTTTTATAATATCCTTCTTCTCAATAGAATTAGGAGAAATGTAGGAACCCTCCCCAAGGAGTTTAAGCAGTAATACATAGCCTACCGAAACTGCTCTTAGATTCACATGAAAACCAGAGATTTCATAGAAGCTATTATGCTCCTGCTGCAGAGTAATATATCCCAGATACCCTTCCTGCTGATGCAATTTGATAAACACTTTCTCTACTTCAGAAAGATTAACCTTTTCATACATTAGTGTAGTGTAATGAACTCCCATAGCCTCTCTTCCAGATGAAAACCCAAACACTTTGGCCGCTTTTTCTGAGCATTGTAAGACATGATCTCTTTGATCAAAAAACAAAAAAATATCATCGCTGACCATAGAATGGGCTTCCATAATCATCTGAGCTTGGTAAGCTTCCGTCAAATCATGAAATATCAAAAAATAGTTACCATTCTCCTCCAACCTTGATGCTTCCACTCTACTCCAACCTACATTACCAGAAAAATTGAAATAAGAGAAAATAAATGTATCCTTTGTAAAGTTACCCTCTAATAAGCTCATTAAATTACTCTTTAAACCTTCACTAATCATTATGTCATACAGGCTCTTTTCCATACATTCCTCATGCAATATAGCAAACATCTGAAGAAAACCTTTGTTACATGTCATGACTCTGGCAGAACTGTCCACTATTACAGCTGCAAAGGACTCAACCGTCACGATCTGATTCCATAGTCTGTTTGTATGATTCAATTCCATGTCATTCTCCCCTAATTAAGCTATATAACCATCTTAACACCTATAACGCAATGATATAGTATATATACATTTATTCGTTTTTACATGTATAAAATAACATGAACTTATTATAACACTGGAAAGCCCTTCTTTAACCTGCTTACCAATAGTACCGTTCCAAGATTACATAATAATCATATTAATACAATTTAATACAATAAAATTTATATTACACCTTTTATATTATTATGTATAATGTTATAATACTATCAGCAAAATTTTATAGGGACTAAAGCACAGTTCCTGAATACAAAAGGAAAAACATTTGGAGGTATATTATGTCAAAAGTAACTATTATGGAGCATCCTTTAATTCAGCACAAAATCGGAATTATGCGTGTAAAAACAACTTCTACAAAAGAATTTCGTGATCTTGTTGCCGAAGTTGCAATGTTAATTGGTTATGAAGCAACTCGTGAACTTCCGCTAGCTGACATTGAAATCGAAACACCTTTGGTGAAGACTACAGTAAAAGAAATTGCCGGAAAGAAGCTTTGTATCGTTCCTATTTTACGTGCAGGACTTCATATGGCAGATGGAATTCTGACCTTAATACCGAATGCCAAGGTTGGTCATATCGGTTTATACCGTAATGAAGATACTCTAG
>JAEYPA010000129.1 GCA_023411225.1 Bacillota bacterium | reverse complement strand
GACAAAGGTGGAAGTATGGCAACATATGTAGCTGATTGTTACTAATAGGTCGAGGGCTTAATCAAAAAGAAGATGGATGAAGCGTCTTGCTTAGCAAGTCGTATACAATGTGTAGTTTTTAAGGTATGAAACAAAAGGAATCATCAGTAATGGTGGTTCTTTTTTTGTATAGGAAAGTTCTCGTAACTTCCCTATACAAAAAAAATTAAGTCATGCAGCATAGCCGCGTAATTATTTTTATAGCATATCTCTTAGCATGAACGCCAGTGATAATTGAAGTCTTGTATCTAGATCAGATAAATTGATATTCAATATTTCGGATAGTTTATTGAGCTTGTAATTTACTGTATTTCTATGGACATAAAGCTCAGCTGAAGTGTCTTTTACGCTACCATTATTATTAAGATATGACCTTAATACCTGACACATATTAGAACTATTCTTAGAATCATACTCTTCTAATGGTTTAAGTGTTTTTTCATAATATTCAGATAAAATATCTGCGTCTTCTATTCCCATTAGTAATTTATAAATTCCCAAATCTGAATAAGAAATCATATTATGGCTAAACTTACCGTTCATTTGAAGCTTCTGAATATCTATGGCTTGATGATAGCTTTTGTATAAGCATCGTATACTTTTTGTACATTTCCCAATTCCCATGTAATATTTCTCGGTTGCTAGTAGGTACTGACTAAGATATTCTTTCATATCTCTAATTAGATAGAATATATTTTCTTCCACATAATTACCTAGGACTAATAATATATCATTTTCATAAGAGAAAGCGGTAAATGATTTATACTTACGATGTTGCAGGAAGTTATCTATGTACATTACTAAATGAGTAAGTCTGTTATCATCTATAGGCTGAATATTCTTTTGTACGACTTTAATGACGCAGACATGATATCCAGAATTAATTTTAAAGCCATATTGTGTAAGAGGTACTAGATAGAGTTCTTCTTGTTTTGGAAAGAAGATTGCATTTTTAAATGCAGAGGCTATTGTCAAGTTGACCTGTTCGGATTTGGTAATGGAATAAGAAAAGATTCGTATTATTTCTGCTATATGAGTTTTCCAGGGAACTAAGAAAATCGGAAAATTATTTTCGTCACCAAAATTGATAACCTCCTGAGATATAGTTTCTAGGAATGGACCAATATTAAGAACAATACCAGAAGCTTGGTGTTTCCAGATATTTTGAACAAGGTCTAATAGGTTAAGACTATGATTAAGACCAATTCCTGTAGAAAAAGCAATTTCCCCTCCTTCTAGGAAAGTAGAAGCTTCTTTTGTTTCTACCATATGAACCCATGTGACAATGTTAGACATACCACCTTTTCCAGCGATTAGAGTAATATCCATATGGGATACTTTCTCGATTAGTCTTTTTAGTTCTACAGACATGTAAACACCTACCTTCTAAATAAATAATGGCGAAGATGCTTTGTAGCATCCTCGCCATTGCTGTAATTATATAACTATGGGTAAAAATGTCAAGTATTATATGAAAATTGGATAATTATTTCTTTGTGCTGTGGCACAGGTTTTTTTAGGCTCTGATTTATTGTTTACCATGAGTAATGCACTATAATGGCTGTATAAACACAGATGACAGTCAGCAAAGAACACTTGTCTAAATACAAATGTAGAGGAGAGGTATTGTTATGAATGGTGAAAAGGTAATAGATAATCAAAAAGAGTATGTGCTTCAGTCTTGGAGCAAACAAGGGAATACGAATACCATAGCAGTAAAGAGAGCAGAGGGTATCTATTTTTATGATTATGAAGATAATCGATATACCGATATGTCCTCCCAATTAGTAAATCTAAATCTTGGATTTGGTAATACTGATATTGCAGATGCAATTAAGGAACAGGTAGATAAGTTTTGTTTTATGGGACCATCTTATGCAGTGGAATCAAGATCGGTTTTGGCGGAGGTAATTATTAGGTTGCTTCCTAATAGTTTTGGTAAAATATTTTTTACTAATGCAGGAGCGGATGCTAATGAGAATGCTGTGAAGATAGCTAGGATGTATACGGGTAGAAAAAAGGTACTCAGTCGTTACAGAAGCTATCATGGATCATCATTTGGTGCCGGTAATCTGACTGGTGAGCCAAGAAGGTATCCACTGGAACCGGGAATTCCAGGATTTGTAAAGTTTTTTGACCCATACATATACAGGGAACCAATTGACTTTTCTTCAGAGGAGGAGGCTACTAAGTATTATTTGGCCAAATTAAGAGAACAGATTCTTTATGAAGGTCCCCAAAATATAGCTGCAATAGTACTAGAAACAATTACAGGTTCAAATGGTATTATTATACCCCCTAAGGGTTATTTGCCGGGAGTGAGAGAAATCTGTGATGAGTACGGAATAATAATGATCTGTGATGAAGTGATGTCAGGTTGGGGGAGAACAGGAAAAATGTTTGCTTTTGAGCATTTCGATGTAGTGCCCGACATAGTGACTTTTGCAAAGGGAGTAACCTGTGGTTATGTTCAACTTGGAGGGGTAGCTGTAAGTAAAAAGATTGCAGCCTATTTTGACCATCATTTCTTATCCTGTGGATTGACCTATAGTGGCCATCCTTTAGCATGTGCCGCTGGAGTGGCTTGTGTAGACTACTATAGTAAAGCTCATATTTTAGAAAATGTAAATACAGTAGGAGCTATATTAGCAGAAAAGCTGGAAACTCTAAAGATAGAGCATCCATGTGTAGGGGATGTAAGATATCTAGGTCTGTTCTCTTGTGTAGAATTAGTGAAAGATAAAGAAACAAAGGAACCATTAGTCCCTTATGGAGAGGATCCAGAGGGGATTATGAGCTGGATCATTGGAATGCTTAAGCAAAAAGGGTTTATGACATACTCCCATGAGAATATGATATTTGTCTGTCCGCCATTAATTATTACGACACAGCAGTTATCAGAAGAAATGGAAAAATTAGATCAGATATTGTCTAAGGTAGATGATAAATTAAAATAGTTGAGAGAAAGGGGAGGTTATATGTCACATTATAGCACTCCACAGCATATTTTTATAGGAAAAAATGCACTAGAAGAAGCGGGCCCCCAGATAGCAAAGCATGGGAAGAGTGTTCTTATTGTTACAGGAAAGCACATAGGGAAATCCCCTATGTATGAAAAATTAGTTGATACCTTGAGAGAATGGAAGGTGGAATTTTCTACTTTTGATGAAATAACAGGTGAGCCAACCGAAATCATGGTTGAGAAAGGTCTTGCCATCTATAAGAAGAACCATTGCCAGTTTGTAATAGGTATTGGAGGAGGAAGCCCTATAGATGCTGCAAAAGCTATTTCAGTCATGGCTGTAAAAGGTGGAAACATCACGGACTTTGTTGGCAATGATATATCAGGAATAATTCCTCCTATTATTGCCATTCCTACTACAGCAGGTACAGGTTCTGAAGCAACTAGGTATAGCATTATTACAGATAGTCAGAAAGGTATCAAGATGCTTTTAAAGGGGGCTTGCCTGATACCCACAGTTGCTGTGATAGATTATGATTTTTCTATGGATATGCCTAAATCAATTACGGTTGCAACAGGATTAGATGCACTTACTCACGCAATAGAAGCTTATACATCCAAAAAGGCTAATGATTTAACGGATACGTTGGCCATATCTGCTGTGAAAAGAATTATGAAGAACCTTCCTGTTGTGTATCACAATGGATATGACGTAGTTGCCAGAGAACAGATGGCCCTAGCTTCCTTAGAAGCAGGAATATGTATTAATAATTCCAGTGTGACCATTATTCATGGTATGAGCCGTCCAATTGGTGCTTCATTTCATGTGCCACATGGCATGTCCAATGCAATACTCCTAAAAGATTGTATAGCATTTGCCTTGGATGGGGCTATATCGAGATTTGCAACTCTAGGAAAGGCAACAGGTGATGCAACAGAAGAAGATACTGATATGGAAGCGGCAAGTAAGTTTCTTACACGAATAGAAGAATTATGCACCATTTGTCAGGTACCTACTTTTAAGGACTATGAGATTAGCCCACAAGAATTCTGTGCAGCAATAGATAAGATGGCGGAGGATGCAATTGCCTCTGGTAGCCCAGCGAATACAAGAAAAACTGTTACAAAGGAAGATTGTATTAAGATATATAAAAGGGTCTACGGGTTAAAAGACTAGTACAAAATGTGCTCTAGCACAAAAGTTTTTGTGCTGGGGAGCGTTGAAATAGTTACAACTTACAGATATACTAGGCAACATAATATTAAAAGACAGGCAAAGGAGCCATAAAATCTCTTGTGCCTGTCTTTTGTTTTCATTGCATAGGAGGTTTCAATATGAGCGAAGTAATATTAAAAAATAAAAAAGATATTGAGATAAAGATGAAGGAAGTTGGAATGATTTTTAAGGATAACAGTGGGAATGATGTAACTGCTCTTACCAATGTGAATCTGGATATATATAAAGGAGAATTCATTTCACTTCTTGGCCCGTCTGGGTGTGGGAAGACCACCTTACTACGTATCGTAGCTGATTTATTGGAACCTACTGATGGTGAAGTTCATATCGCAGGGATGACACCAAAGGAAATAAGACTTCAACAAAAATTTGGAATTGTTTTTCAGAGTGCAGTACTATTCGACTGGAGAACGGTGAAACAAAATATTGAACTTCCCCTAGAAACTCTTCATTTTTCTAAAGAAGAAAGAAATCAGCGCTCTGAAGAAATGCTAGAAATGGTAGGGCTTAAGAATTTTGCGAAGCATTATCCCAAACAGTTAAGTGGTGGTATGCAACAGAGAGTAAATATTGCCAGAGCGTTATCCATTCATCCTGAAATATTACTAATGGATGAGCCATTTTCTGCTTTGGATGAATTTACAAAGGAAAAACTTCATGAGGACTTGTTAAAGATTTGGAGACAGACGAATAAGACAGTCATCTTTGTTACTCACAACATATCGGAAGCGGTGTTCTTGTCTGACAGGGTATGCGTTCTTTCACCACACCCAGGAAGGTTATCTGCCATAGTAGATATCAATTTACCAAGACCAAGACATATAGAAATGAAGGAAACGATGGAGTTTACTCAGTTAGTAAGGAAGGTTCGCGATAGTTTTGAAGGAGGTAGCCTATGAAAAAAGTGAAACTTCCCAATGGAGTAGCCATGTTAATATGGGTTTTGGTATTAATCGCAATATGGGAAATAGGTGCCAAAGCCATAGAGACTAGTAAAAGAACCCCTGAAAATGTATTACCTCATTTATATCAGATTGTAGGGGAAATAGTTAGTGACAAACCGGTAGCCAATGGGCAGAGCGCAATAATGGTAGTATTATCCAGTGCTGGAAAAACCCTTCTACGTGCTTTGTATGGATTCATATTAGGAACAATATTTGGTTTTTTGGTTGCCCTCCTTTTAAAATGTTCCAAAGTGGCAGAGAAAACAATATTTCCCTACCTCATGCTAATTCAGATGGTACCTATTCTTGGAATGGCTCCTATTATATTGGCCATTACCGGAAGTATTAACATCAGCAGAGTTATAATTGCTGCAATTCTTACCTTCTACCCAGTTGCCACCAATACCTTAGCAGGATTTAATGCGGTAGAAAGAGAGAAATATGAACTAATGTATTCCTATGCAGCAAGCAAAGCTACTATTTATAGAAAAGTATTAATACCGTATTCTATTCCATATTTCTTCACCGGTTTAAAGATATCAGTGCCAATGGCAATCACCGCATCTATCTTGGTGGATACTTTGCAGGGAGATGGAGGACTAGGATGTATGCTGTCACAATCTCAAAAACATGCCATGTCTATCTATGTATTTTGGATCATCATATTCTTTAGCGCTTTGATTGGAATTCTCAGCTCTAAGTTGATGGGCATCATTGAAAAACTATGTACACCTCAGAATAGGAAAAGGAGGTGTAAGTTATGACACAGAAAATTAAAAGAAAGAAAAGTGTATGGAGAAGAATGCAGGAAAACAAGAAGATACTAGCCATTGAGAGTGTCGTGTTACCACTACTATTTGGCCTATTGATTCTGGCTGCATGGCAGACACGAGTACTACATACTTTACTGAAGACAGATACATTCACCCTTCCCTTACCTGGGAGAATTGTTAGTATTATTGCAGATAACCTGGGAGATATTATGGTAAATGTCAATGCTACTGTAATTGTAGCTTCGCTCGGTTTAATAGGTGGTTCCTTGTTGGGATATGGAATAGCAGTATTGGCTGCATTATTTCCTAAGTGGGGAAGTAGTGGAGTAACCATTGTAGCAGCATTTAGTGCAATTCCAATTGTGGCACTGGCACCAGTTATGACAAATTGGACCAAGGATTTCAGTAACGATGCCTATACACGAAGTATGGTAGCTAAGATATTGGTCGTTGTAATAGTTTGTATGGCAAATATGAGCATTAATGCATTTCGTGGATTAACAAATCTAAAACCATATTCGGAAGATTTGATGCGTTCTTTGGCTGCAAGTAAATGGATGACTTTGCACAAATTAAGGATTCCCAATAGTGTGCCTTACATCTTTATAGCACTTAAGGTAGCAGTTCCCGCTAGCGTGATTAGTGCCCTAGTTAGTGAGTATTTTGCAGAGTACATAGTAGGAGTGGGAAGGCAGATTCGTGAAAATATCGTGCTAGCCCAATATTCTGCAGCATGGGCTTATATTATTGTAGCCTGTCTCATTGGAATACTTATGTATGCCATATTAATGCTTGTTCAGAGTGTTCTGTTAAGGAAACATGCATAAGCATACAACTTAATTGAATATAGAAATCATTTTATAAGGAGGATCATATATGAGAAAAGAAATAAAAAGAATGGTAGTATTGGTAAGTTTGTTGGTTTTTTGTATTACAAGTATAGCAGGGTGTGGAGCTTCAAAGAATTCTTCTAAAGAGAGTGCTTCTCCTAAAGAATCTGTTTCCACTTCTCCAGTTGCAGAAAAGTCTAGTTCAGACATTATTGTAAAAGCAGCGAAAGAGGGTAAGGTAGGTAACTGGGGGCTTGGTAATGAGTATGAGGTCCAAGCATTGTTAGCTAAGAATGGTCAGGATACCAAATATCTTAGTCAGGCATTTGATATGGACGGATTTGATGATAATTCCATTACTTTAGCCTCAGCCATGACTTATAACGAGCTTGGTCTTGTAGTAAATGATTATGATGGAGGTTATGGGTACGGCAAGACAGTAGGGATTATTGATATGAATAATGAAGGTGTGGCTATGTTGGAGGATAATATCTTCTGTACAAAGGCATTTGCAAAGCAGAATCCTAATACTGTAAAGGCATTTTTGTACGCATCTTTAAAGGGATGGCAGTATGCTTGTGAAAATCCTAAGGAAGCAGCAGAGATTGTATTCAAATATGGTTCCTCTGTATCGGCAGAACATCAGGCATATATGGCTAGTGAAGTAAAGAAATTAGTTGAGACAGATATGAGTGGAACACAGGTAACCGACATTGGGAAAATGGATGAAAAGGCTATGCAGCAGACTCTGGATCTTGCAAAACAATATATTAAGCTAAATGATACAACAGCTGCAGATAAATTGAAAACTATTACATTAGATTATATTCGAGATTCTTCTTATGTCACAGATGCCCTAGCTTCTTCTGATGGTAAGTTTCCAGTAGAGAAGAAGGAGGTATCTATTCAGTTAAAATGGTTACCACAGGCACAATTTATGGGTTACTTTGTAGCAAAAGAGAAAGGATTTTATGATCAAGTTGGTCTAAATGTAAACATTGTATCTGGTGGTGGAGATATCAGTGAGACAACAGCTGTTAATAATGGTACGGTTGATTTTGGTGTAACGTGGGTATCAAATCTTATTTCCGCTAATTCTGCTGGTATGGATTTGCTGGAAGTAGCTCAGATATATCAAAGATCTGGACTTGTACTAGTTTATAAATATGACAATTTTAAATAAAAGAAAATAATTTTGCACCAGGCATACTTCATTAAGTATATAAAACATGCTGAATGGGGTATGCCTGGATAATCCAGAATGGAGGATGAATATGGACTTACTAATAAAAAATGGAACGATTGTTACATCATCTGGTAGTTTTATTGCAGACGTTGCAGTAAAGGATGGTAAGATTATAACGCTTGGAGCAAACCTTCAGGTTAAGGCAGAGAAGGAAGTAGATGCTTCAGGAAAACTGGTGCTTCCTGGAGCATTAGACGTACATACTCATCTGGCCATGCCATTTGGTGGGACTGTATCAGCCGATAGTTATTTATCAGGAACCAAAGCTGCAGCCTGCGGAGGTGTTACTACCATATTCGACTATCCAGTGCAACATACAGGAGAGACCATTCTTGGCCTTATCCAATCCAAGAAGGAAATCCTTAAAAAGGAAGCTTGTGTGGATTATGCCTTTCACTGTTGCATAACAGATCTTAATGATGGGAGTATTCTGGAAGAAATGGAGCAGGCAGTAGAGCAGGGAATTACTAGCTTTAAATGCTTTATGGTGTACAAGAAGGAACGAATGATGGTGGATGATGGAACCCTTGTCAGACTGTTACTAAGAGCCAAGGAACTAGGGGCCATTATCAATGTCCATGCTGAAAATCCAGATCTGATTGATCTTAATATTGAGAAATTCTTAAAAGAAGGAAAGACATCTGCCTGGTATCATTATCTAAGCAGGCCTGAATTTGTTGAGGCAGAAGCAGATAAACGAGCTGTTCACTGGGCAACTCACTTAGACGCTCCCATTTATATTGTACATATGGCAGACAAAGAAGGGCTTGAAGCTTGTATGAAAGCAAAAGAAGAGGGACATCAGGTATATGTGGAAACCTGTCCACAATATCTGGAATTTACTTGCGAGGTATACAAACAGGAGGATGGAAGAAATTACGTATGCTCTCCACCTATAAAAGGAAAAGAAAGTCAAGATGCTCTTTGGAAAGCCCTAAGATTAGGCTTCATTGATACTGTGGCAACAGATCATTGCCCGTTTCAAAGTTATGAAAAAGATTGGGGTAAAGATGATTTTACCAAGATTCCTAATGGGTGTGCAGGAATTGAAAATCTTTATCCATACATGCTAGATGCAGCAAATAGAGGAAAGATTTCGTTTGAAAAAGTAGTAGAAGTATGTGCGACAAATCCAGCCAAAATCTTTGGATGTGAACAAAAAGGTGGTATAGCTATTGGAAAGGATGCAGATATTGTAATCTATGATCCAAATAAAGACTTTACCATTAGTGTAGATAACATGCATTCCGAGTATGATCATACTATTTGGGAAGGAAAAAAGCTACATGGTTATCCGGTCCAGACCTATCTGAGAGGTAATTTGGTTTATGACAATGGAGAATTTGTTGGTACTCCCGGTAATGGGGTGTATGTAAAGCGTATTCCTTCAAAATAAGAAGTATAAGAACAGGAGGTAAGTATAACAATGGCATATGAATGTATAATTAAAAAAAATGAGACAGAGAAATGTCTGCTATGTTATGACGCTCCATGTAATCAGTGTCCTGAAGGACTTCCTGTAAGTAGGATAATCCGAGCTTATAGATTCGACAATTGTGATGGCGCAGCGGAACTGTTGCCCATAAATAATCCTTGCATGGACTGTATAAAACCAGTTTGTATGGAAGTATGTAATCGTGGAAAGATAGAAGCACCTATCAAAATTCAGACGATACTCAAGGAGACTAAGCCATTACATATTGTTCCTCAGGTTTCCCCTGATTTATCAATTGAGTTCTGTGGCATACATTGTGAAAATCCGTTTTTTTTATCTTCCTCTATTGTTGGAAGTAATTATGATATGGTTGCGAAAGCATTTGATATGGGTTGGGCAGGGGTAGCATTTAAGACCATTGGAATGTTTGTGCCAGAAGAAGTATCCCCTAGATTTGATTGTATTTACAATAACTATAGCCCTTTTGTTGGGTTTAAAAATATTGAACAGATATCGGATCATCCGCTAGAGGTGAATCTCAGATGTATTAGACTGTTAAAGAAAAATTACCCATCTAAAGTAATTATAGCATCCATTATGGGTCAAAATGAATGGGAGTGGACATATTTAGCAAAGCAAATGGAAGAAGCAGGAGCAGATATTGTAGAGTGTAATTTCTCTTGTCCCCATATGAGTGGCGAAGGACTTGGAAGTGATATAGGAACAAATCCGGAATTGGTAAAACGTTATATTATCGCAGCAAAAAAAGGAACCAGTCTCCCAGTTTTGGCAAAGATGACACCTAATATTACCAATATGGAAGTGCCTGCACTTGCAGCAGTTAAAGCCGGGGCAGATGGTATAGCTGCAATTAATACAATTAAAAGTATTATGAATATTGATTTGAATAATTTTGTATCAGGTCCTGATGTTCTAGGAAAATCAACGGTAGGGGGTTATTCCGGTAAGGCAGTTAAGCCAATTGCATTACGTTTTATTTATGATTTGAAAAGTAATTTAGAATTGCAGACTATACCAATTAGCGGAATGGGTGGTATTGAAACTTGCAGAGATGCTATAGAATTTATTGCTTTGGGAT
>JAEYPA010000113.1 GCA_023411225.1 Bacillota bacterium | reverse complement strand
CATTTAGACAGTGTAGATTTTCCTGCTCCGTTTTCACCTACGAGGGCATGACATTCACCAGGCATTAATGTAAAATTTACCCCCGATAGTGCTTTTACACCCGGAAACTCCATTGTACAGTTCTTTATCTCTATCAAGGGTGTTGTTTTTTCTTCTCTGTCATCCAATTTTGTATTCCCCCTTTCGTTTATAGCCATAACCATCCAAGAGCTTCTACTCCCGAACAGATAATGTTATCATCCGGTGCCTCAGGATGCCTGATATTATGTATCAGTCGTTTCATCTCATGATATGGGAACATGCAGCTTCCCACACCAGTTTCATTTACCGGATTAATATCAAAGAACATTTCCTTTACAATGTCATAATCCTTTTCGTTATAATAAAGGATTTTCTCTAATAACTGATCTTTCTTAATAGGATCCTGCTCTTTTTCGTATTCAAGTGCTGTCAGTACCATATCATAAATTACAGCATTTCGACGTTCCGCATTCTCCCATTTGTCAAAATGCGGTAACCATGGACGTAGTTTTTGACTATGATAAGCCTTTTCTCTTAGTAAATTTATTTTATCTAGTATATCTGTGTGATTTTCTTTTGCAGTGAGAATTGCAGGTATATCATCCTGGGTCATCTTATTTTTTTGGAATGGGAATGGTGTCGTATATAATGGAATTTGACTTTCATGAATCGTAACAATATTCTTCATTATATATAATACGGTTTCACCCAATTCACCAAAGTTAAGGTTACATGCTTTATGATAAAATTCCTCTTCATCCATCATGGAACCCCATCCATAATTTCCATGTGCAAATAGATGCATAAACAATCCATACCATTCAAACATAAATCCGTTGATGCCATGGACATTCATCCTTACACTCCCTTTATGCTGCTGGATATCGGTTTCCAATACCTGTACGTTCGCTTCATCTTCATAACGAATCATGTTAGATTTAAAAGTACGGTACAATCTTCCCATGGTTGATGTTATAGAATTTGATTCCGTATCTCTGGCCCATATCCGGTCCTTTCCAAAAGCCTCACACCACTTGGTAAATTCCGTCTCCGGAACATAAAGCCCGGGAGCCCAGAATAGCATAATATCCTTTGGCATGGAGTCCAAACACTCTTTAAGGAAGTCCGGATCTTTTTCCAACGGCGGCTGTCTGAATGCACGGATTCCTATAACAGCTGCCGGATTTATCTCACGTACTGCATCATATATCTTTCCTAACAGCCACATATTTGCTTTATGCTTTGCCTCTCCAGGTGTCTTTGCTGTAGCATGCCAGCGTTTTTTACACTCATCACATTCACAATACCAGAAACCTTCTTCGCTTTCCTCCAAGGTATATCCGTCAAATCCCAATCTTGCTATCTGACGCATAGATTCTACTATGTAATCTACTGTTCCCGGATAACTAAGACATAGTGAATCAAAATCATTCAGGAAACCGCTGGTTTTTGGTGGCTTTGTTCTCGCTTGCGGGTGCTTTATTGTATAAGCACCGTTATATGAATTTAATCCGACGTAAGCAAATACTTTTACATCAAATTTATGTGCCAGTTTAATGAATTGATCCAGAAATGGTTCCTCCAAATTAGGATGTGTATAACGAACAGTAAGCCATCTACGGTTTTCTGCATTCCATATCCTAACCGGTATGTTTTTAAAAACTGTTTCCGGATAATCTGAAAGCTCAAAAGGCCAATATCCATACATAACTAGATTAAACTGATTTATCTTATTATCCAGACATATATTCAAATACTGTACCCAGTCTTCATACCCCCATAACTGGCTGTCAAATCCTAAGCGGCCATAACCTGCATACCATGAAAAGGTTTGAGCAATTGCTCTGACCGGCAGCGACGGATAATCAGTTATATGGCAGAGTGGTAGTCTATAATAACCATCCACTGTTTCAGACAAGAGCATTTTAATTGAAGTAATAGCATTGATAAAGCCAGCTTTGTCTTCATATTTTAATAAAACTTCATTTTCTGAAATACTGATATCATATCCTTGAGCAATCAGTAATTCTACATTCTCAGCATTTACCCCATCCAGAGAATTACTGATTCTGATTTTTATTCCATCTGCTTGATCTTGTGTATGGAAACAGATATCTTTATAATTCCAGAAACGAAGTTTTGTTAATTCCATTAATTCGGATAAGTCAATATTGGTATTTTCTGCTTGTAAACATATACTACGGAACAAATCTGTAAATCCATCCCAATCTTCTATGTACTTCGGTTCAGGCAATAAATTTATCATACTGCTTAAGCCTCCTTTTTATCCTATCAGTCGGCAGGATTTCACCTGCCGACTGTATGTTACTATTACCAAACAGATACTTCTACTTAGCCTAACCACTTCCATGATGCCCAATCATACTGGTCAATATTATCTGGAGTAATAATTTCTGGTTCAGGTAATTCATAATCAGCTGGAAGCTTTTCTTTCTTTACAAGTGCCTTATACATCGCATCAGCTGCCTGATAGCCAAGAACTACTGGATCCTGCAATACTTCACCAAGCCACTTATCATTTTTTTCGGATATCCATTTAAGTACATCCTTATCTCCTGCGATACCAATAAACTTGATTTCATTTCTTCCCTGAGCTACAGCTGCATTATAAGCACCTACAACCTCTGCATCATTATGTCCACACACAACATCTATGTGAGATTCACGTTGAAGTACATTTTCCATTAAGGTCTGAGCGGAATCACGGTTTCCTGCTCCACTGTCTCCCTCTTCAATAATCTTAGCATTAGGGAACTCTTTAAGAACGGTCTCCTTAAATCCATTAAAACGATCTGCTGAAACCTGACCGGAAGTAGGACGTGTGATAAATAAGCAAACAGGATTATCCTTATTCAATGTTTTAAGATAAGTTACTGCTGCCTCTCCTGCTTTCTGTCCCAATGCTTTCATATCATGACCTACAAAGGTTGACCACACAGCATCCTCTTCCGATTTTGTTTCCTGTCTGTAGTCACCAATTACAAATGGCATACCTTGTGCAGTATATTCTTTCATGGTCGGAATTGCTGAAGACGCGTCTGCAGGGAACAGTATAACTCCTTTACTTCCTGCTGCTATCATGTTTTCAACATTAGTTAACATTGTCTGAACGTCAGATCTGGAATCTTGGAAATCATACTCAAACTTAACACCATTCTTCTCACCATTAGCCGCCATCCAGTCATTACAACCGTCAACAACTCCCTGATACCAGGTATAAGCTGTTAATTCCATGATAGATACGCCAATCTTATAAGTTTCTACTTTCGATGTGTCTGATGTTGGGCTTGCAGGTGGCGTTGAATCACTTGGACCTTCTGTAGCGGGTTTGGTTGGTTCTGGTGATGTTTTCTCTGAATTCGAACCGCATCCTGCCAAACTAAACATCAAAATTGTAGCTAAAACTAGTGATAATACTTTTTTCATTAAAAATCCTCCTTTGATCTTCTATTCAAATGAAATTAATCATTTGTTTTTCATTTGGTACAATCTGTATATCTTTAACATTCTTTCCGACATGATTCCATTTTAATATCTATAAACTGCATAGTCAATACGTTCAAATTGATTTAAATTTAAACGTTTCACTTACTTTACAATTGGTATTCAATATTATATAATATGCTAAATCAAATACTCAAAGGGGAGATATAGTTATGATTACAATTAAGGATGTAGCCAAAATGGCTGGCGTTTCAATCGGTTCCGTATCAAATTATATAAATCGTACAAAACCTGTCAGTAAAGACCTTTCTGATAAAATCCAGGCAGCAATTGACAAGCTTCAATACTCTCAAAATATGTCTGCAAAAACTCTAAAATCCAATAACTATAATGATATTGGCGTTATTCTTCCTAATCTGAATGATTCCTATTATGTACAATTATTTCAGGGAATAGAAAATTCCTTTCAAAATACTAATTATTATGTAAATCTTTCATTTTCCTACGATATACCGGCTCTTGAGCAGAATATCGTCCATAATTTTCTAAAAAGGCGAATATGCGGATTGCTACTTGTTTCCTGTCAGCCTGATAATTGGAAATTTTATTATGATAATTTCACCTCCAATGAACGCTCTCTCGTATTAATTGATCGCAACATCCATAGTCTAGATGCAAACTATGTATCCTTCGATAATTATTCAATCATTAATAATATAACCATAAGCTTATTGGAACAGTCTTATAAAAATATCTTTCTAATGTCTGGACCGGAAAAATTTGATTGTGAATATAACTGTATGAATGGATTCAGAACGGCCTATGAGAAGAAAAACATAGATTTTCATAAGAATTCAATTATTACGACCAACTTAAGCAAGGAAGATGCTTTTCGAAAAACAATACAGTTACTAAAGACAAATAAACCTGATTCTATTATCTCAACATCAGAGTCTATCTCAACAGGTATTATTGAGGGTCTTAACATACTCGGTTTCAGTACTGATGATATACCGGTACTGACCTTAGGAGAAGAACATTGGAATCTTTATACTCATTCCTTTGCCAACTTTTCTGCAGCCCGTCCTGCAATTAAGCTTGGACAAACTGCCTCAAAGCTTTTGCTGGAACAAATAGAGTCACCTTATGCGAAAGAGACAGAAAAGATTATATTGAAAAATACTATAACAATGAATACCTTTACAAAATCAAATGAAATTAGTATAAACACCACTGAACAGAGGGAACAACAGCGCAGCATAAAAATACTCATGATGGATACTCCGCAGGTTCATACCCTTCAGGGCTTAATTAAGAATTTTGAGAAACATTATGGTATTCGTGCAAATATTACAATTTTACCCCATCATCACATCTATGATGAAATAATAAACAACCATTCTACGACAGATATCCCATATGATGTAGTAATGTATGATTTACCATGGCTCTCTTCTCTGGCCTGCGATAACATTCTGGAGGATATTTCTGATGTTATTCCTGAAATAGGAATCGATATTTTCTTACCGGACTGTCTAAAATACTTTAGTTATTTTAACCATCATTATTATGGTGTCCCTTTTATGTATGCTCCCCAGATTTTTTATTACAGAAAAGATTTATTTGAGAATCCGTCATTAAATGCAGAATACAAAAAGCTTAATTTTATGTCGCTCCGCCCACCTTTAACATTAAAGGAATATAATACAATAGCCAATTTCTTTACTTATAAAACAAACGCAATTAATTATGGTATTTCGATACCTGCTGCTTATGATGAATGCCTTGCTCCTGAGATTTATATGCGCCTACGTGCTTATAATGGTAATTTATTTGATTCAAAGAACAATGTGTGTTTTGATTCCACTCAGACACTAAAAGCTTATATCAATTTTCTTAAATCGATTAAAACTGCAAAACCAAATTACCGTACAGCTACTGATGTTAGCGTAGCACAAGATTTTATACAGGGCGAAACATGTATGTTAATTAGTTATCCGGCATTTTTGACTGATATTGTGGATTTAAGGAAAAGCAGTATGACCGGCTCCATTGGATATCACCATATTCCAGGTCGCAGCCCACTTTTAGGTGGTTGGAGTCTCGGTATTAGTAGCCGGTCTACGAATAAAAAGGATGCTATAGAATTTTTGAAATGGACCTGTAATGAGCAAACAGCTAACTATTTTGCTATGCTTGGCGGACAATCAGCAATTGTATCTACCTATACAAATGACGAGTTGAATAAACTGTATCCTTGGCTTCCTCTGTATCATTCGACTTATCAGTATACGAAGCCCACACTTCCGCCACAAATTAGAAACAATAAAATAATTTCTCAAAATGAAATAGATGCTATCGTATGTAAATGGATTTATAAGCTTTGTGATGAGGAGCTGGAGATTCAGGAGGCAATTTCCAATACCCATCTGGAATTGGAACAGTTGGTGAAGAAGTATAAATAATCGTAATGCCATTTTGGCCGGTATAAAAAATGTGGCTACCGTGCTATATTTTGACAGATACAATCATCTGATAAAATATAATGTACGATCGCCACATTTTTTAAGTTACACAAAATATATTATAAATCTTTTTTTAAATTTAATATATCTCGATACTTTGGGCATTTTCTCTTATACGAGCAATATCTGCCAAATCGAGAGTAATATCTGAACCTTTTATATTATCTTCTAATTGTTCTATCTTTCTAGCACCACATAATACATTTATATGATTGTCTTGAGCAAGTAGCCATGCAATTGCCAAATGCGTAGGAGTACAATCATACTTTATGCAAAGGTCCTTCCAACTATCTACCATATCTACCACCTTAGGAAGATTTTCTGGTTTAAAACATTTTTGATCAGAGCGAGCTGATCCTTTTACAGGAACATAATCTTTTCTAATTTTTCCTGTTAGAAGCCCCTGTTCCAAAGGAGAATAAGCTTGAAAAGTTATATTCTGCTTTTTTGCCAAGGGAAGAAGCTCTTTCTCAGCTCTCCGATCAATAATACTATACTTTTCTTGGATTACATCCAACTGACCATATTTTATGTATTCTTCTATGTGATTTGTAGTTACATTAGAGGCTCCGATGGCTCTAATTTTCCCTTCTTTTTTGAGTTCTGTTAATGCAGCCATTGTTTCGCTGATAGGTGTTAAAAAAGGTTCATCACTTTGCCAATGGGTAATATATATATCAATATAATCCGTACCTAAACGTCTTAAGCTGTTTTCTAAATCATCCCGAATAGCTCTTCTTGAAAGGTTTCTGTATACATTCTTACCATCGGCACTAAAAAAGAAGCTTCCTTCTTCATCTGTCCATCGCAAAGCACATTTTGTTGAAATAAGAACATTGCTTCGTCGATCAGAAATCGCCTTCCCCACTACTTCTTCGCTATGTCCAAAGCCATATGCGGGAGCTGTATCTATTAAATTAATACCTTGATCTATGGCTTCATGAATAGTTCGAATAGAATCCTTATCATTGTTTTCACCCCACCAAGTACCACCTCCTATTGCCCAAGTTCCAAGAGCAACAACTGACGCTTTCATATCTGATTGTCCAATTTGTTGATATACCATAACCTACCTCCTATGTTGTTTAAATCTTTTTTTGTGCCGCCCAGCACCAGAACTTGCATAACTGGTGAGCAGCGATATTGCGGATACCTATCTTACAATTATTATATACTTCGAATTAAGACTTTAAAGTACCAATACTAAGAGAATTGAGAGGAACCAATTTAGGAAAGGGAGTAACACCACCGCCTCCACATGATTCGAGTGATCATTAACGTTTGAGGTTCAAGGGAACATATTAATAAAGAAAATTACATAGGCCTTTCCCATGTTCATAATAACATCTCAATTCTCAATTAACTCTCCTCTTTTTCATAAAGGTTGAATGGTACATTTTCGTTATAAGTATTTTTACAAAATAGAAATGATTGCACTTTATCTTTATATTTAAAAATAATTCTATATCATCTATCTCACAAGTATGGATAGTATAAATGGTTTTAATAGTATAGTTCTCAAGCTTTCTTTGAAAGTAAACTAAAGAAATGCCTGAACCTTTATCAACCCGATAATTTAAAACAAAAGCATTTACTCCTATTTGATTTTATCTGTTTAATCCTCCTCCATTTTCATGACCCAAAGAATCTCATTAAAGTCTGGATGCATATATTCCGAAAATTTTCTAAATCCCATTTTTTCGTAGAAGCGGATTGCATTCGTGTTTTTGTAGAACACTTCAACGCTAAGTGGCACTCTATCTTTTTTTGCATGTTCAATCAACGATTTCCCTATTTGTTTTCTTTGCCACTCAGGTGCGACAAAAATACCCGCTATATTAGTTCCATACATGGAAAGGAATCCACATAATATATCTCCCTCCTTAGCTACATAGGTCTTGAGCTTCTTGGAATATTCATTCCAGACACGCAAGATATCTGTCTTCAGCAACTCTTCGTCTATAAATCCATGCGCTATTTTTGCTGATTCTTCCCAAACATAGAGCAAATCTTTCTCATCCGATTCCTTGTATCCTTCAATCCTCATTTTAACCTCTCAAATTTTTAATTTAATGTAATCTATCTCCATTTAAAACTTTTATATAATAAGTGAATAAGTATTATGTATCTATGAAAAACACCTGTGGCCTTCATTCTTCATGAGGTGCTTTCCGTTAGAATTCATATCCTACTGTCAAGATGGTTGGAATACCTGTACCAAAGAAAAATCTCCACCCCTAAAAAACATACCATGGCATTTTCGATAAAATCGATACGTAGAAACATATCAATCGGTTTTAACTGTTCTTATTGTTCTAGAAGAATTAATCCATCCACAAATAAATTTGTCTGTACCATCAATGACTCTATCATCTCTTGTAAAGATACTGAGATATCTGAGACATAATAAAAAATATGATATTCCAGTAATGAATACAAAACTTTAGTCGCAGTAGAAAGTTTCTCCCCTTTATTTACTTCTTTTCCTACAATTCGCTTATTAAGCAATTTATAGAGTTGATTTATAAAGTTTTGATCTATTTCTTTTATTTTCGCATATCCCATATTTTCGTGAAATGTGATTTCCCGAAGCATATCTCGCCATATATTATTCCCGTATGTTGTAAAACTTTTTAAATATATATCAAAAAACTCACGAAGAGATTCCATTAAAGTTATGTCACTATTAATGATTTCTTCCAATTCTGATACGAACGTTTCAATATTCGTTTCAATAACTGAAAAGAACAGCGCGGTTTTAGAAGGAAAATAATTATATAGCGTCCCTAATCCAATTTCTGCCTCTTGAGCAATTTTCTCCATTGTTGTTTTTTCATATCCTAGCATTTCAAAAAGTTGAAGCGATACAGCCTGAATTTTTACTCTAGTCTGTTCTTTTTTCTTTTCTCGAAGGTTTTCCATCATTCTCCTCCAAATTAATGAATCTTAAATTTTGCTATACAATAATTTTTAATTAAATAATAAAAACAAAAACCACATGGTATTGTTATGGATAAACTGAAAAATATTATTAACCAATAAGGAAGTGACATATGTGGAAATCCAGCAAAATATGATACTACTTCCAGTGGTATATTAATGCATGCAATGACCAAAGCAGGGAGCCGTACTTCTACCATTTTTGCTCCCATTAGGTACAAAACCCCTAGCGAAAAATATAATGAACATATTACATACAAATAAACCAATAATTCCGATTCGACAGTCTTAAATCCTATAGCTTCAACAATATTACTAGGTAACATGAAAAAAATAGCTGTTCCAATCTGTATGCATCCTAAAATAATAAGTGGCCAATATAGTCTTGTGTTTCCCATTAAATCTCCCCCTTTTAGTATTAATAGACAATCCATTAGAATAACTATTATTCATTTATGAATTCCATTCATTTATGAATATCATTCACATTCTATTGCTAATTCTCAATTAAGTCAACTCTAAATTCTGATCCTTATCGCTTCTTGATACTGAAAAACCAAATAATTACTTGGCTTACAGCTAATATACACCATGTGTCCTACCCCATAATCTATAATCTGGCTTAAGGCTTTAGGATGAATGCCATCTCTAGGAGGCTCAGGCACAATGAGATCTGGTTTTTCCTCAATGGTTCCCGTTCCACTATATAAATCAAAGATTAACTTATCCCTCATATCTCCGATGTATTCTCTAGCTGTACTATATAGTATCTCTGCTCCAAGGGAATTCGTCTGAAAGAAGGTGCTAATCTTAAACTCTAGTCCCAATAATTCTTCATAGATATAATCCCGTCCATAGAATGAGCAAGTAAAGCTTCTTTTGGTTTCCTCAAAGCTGGATGATATTGTGTAGTAGTAACTAGGCTTATGATGATCTCGCTGGTCTTTGTAGCATGATATACCAACAGATGACGAAGATATCCCTCATGCCTCATCATATGATAGTATAGTAAACCTAAATTTCTGCTGTACATCAACTGCTATTCTAGTGTATTTCAGATGCAATCGATGATAACAGTCATACAAAGAGATGCCAATTGAGAGCACATTGCTTTGACTTTGAATTCGGACCTCAATCTCCGCACAAATGTATTTAGCTTTGTTCTATTACCGTTGCTTCCAGCGCTTCCACCTTATTGGCATCCTTGTAATAGATAACAATATTTGCAAGATTATCCACAAAAAAATGCCACCTAGGATTTTTATATCCTGATGACATTTTTGTGGATGTACTGACAGGTTAACTTAATTATAATTAATTACGTTGATACCTTGACTTTTAAAATCAATTTTTATTATTGCCTATTATCTAAATTAACAGTGATTATAAGGATAACCCTCCATCGATTAATAATTGTAATCCTGTAACATAAGAGGATTCATCACTTGCTAAGAATAATGCACCATATGCCATCTCTGCTGGATCAGCTGCACGTCCCATTGGAACACCTGGAAGAATGTTATTTTCGAATTCGCTTCCTTCTTCTACCATCTCAGAAATAGTAAGCCCTGGGCAAAGTGCATTTACTCTGATTCCTGATTTTGCCAATTCCATTGCCATAGAACGAGTCATATGAGCAACAGCTGCTTTGGATAAAGAATAAGTGATATAATTAGGCATACCTATTACAGAACCAACGGAGGCAGTATGGATAATTGATCCTTTTCCTCTTTCCGTCATATGAGGAACAACAAGCTGTGATACAGCTAAGTAACTTCTAACATTAAGATTCATAGTTCTATCAAAATTTTTCTCTAAATCAATTTCTGTAAGAGGTGCTTCGATTAAAATTCCAGCATTATTATGTAGTATGTCAATTTGGCCATATTGTTCAATAACAAGGTCTACTAAATTCTTGATATCATCATGGTTTGTGGAATCACATTTAACAAATAATGCTTCTCCACCTTTGCTTTTAATATCTTCTTCAATTGCTTTACCAACATTTTCACGTCTTCCGGTAAATACAACCTTTGCGCCTTCACTTGCAAATAATTTTGCTGTTGCCTTACCAATTCCTGATGTTGCTCCTACAATAACTGCTACCTTATTCTCTAATCTCTTAGACATTTTAAATCCTCCAATTTTTTGTGTTATATTAATATTTCTAATTAGTAATTAGTAATTATTACTTGTTACTAAATAAAAACTCATCAATCGCTTTTGCCGCTCTTTTACCAGCACCCATAGCTAAAATTACTGTTGCTGCACCACTTACAGCATCTCCTCCAGCATAAACTCTATCCTTTGTAGTTAATCCTGTATCTTCTTCGGCTATAATACATTTATATTTACTAGTTTCTAATCCCTTTGTTGTTGATGAAATTAATGGATTAGGCGATGTTCCGAGAGACATAATAACCGTATCTACATCAAGAACAAATTCTGATCCCTCTACTTTTTTTGGGCTTCTTCTTCCTGATGCATCTGGTTCACCTAGTTCTATTCTTATACATTTCATTCCACTTACCCAACCATTTTCATTTGACATAATTTCTATTGGATTGGTAAGAATATCAAAGATAATGCCTTCTTCTTTCGCATGATGAACTTCCTCTGCTCTTGCAGGCAGCTCACTTTCAGATCTTCTATATACAATATGAACCTCTGCCCCTAACCTTAAAGCCGTTCTTGCTGCATCCATGGCAACATTTCCCCCACCTACTACGGCAACTTTATTACCAACTTTGATTGGAGTTTCATAACCATCTTTATATGCCTTCATCAAATTATTTCTTGTTAAAAATTCATTGGCTGAAAAAACTCCATTTAGGTTTTCTCCTGGAATACCCATAAATTTTGGAAGTCCAGCACCAGATCCTATGAAAATGGCATCAAAATCTTCCTCTTCTAGTAAACTATCTATTGTTACAGTTCTTCCAACAATTACATTGGTTTCAATTTTAACTCCTAATTTCTTAACGTTTTCTACTTCATGCTTCACTACAGTATCTTTAGGAAGTCTAAATTCTGGGATACCATATACTAAAACACCACCTGGTTGATGTAACGCTTCAAATATTGTAACTTCATATCCTAACTTAGCTAATTCCCCAGCACAAGTAAGTCCTGCTGGTCCACTTCCAATTACCGCAATTTTTTTACCATTTTTCTCTTTTTTCTCACTTAAATTAATATTATTTATTCGAGACCAATCAGCTACGAAGCGCTCTAATTTACCTATTGCTACTGCTTCTCCCTTTATTCCCAGAACACATTTTCCTTCACATTGAAGTTCTTGTGGACATACACGGCCACAAACTGCTGGAAGTGCACTGGATTGTGCAATGATTTTTGCAGCCTCTTCTATATTGCCTTCTTTGACTTGTTGTATGAATGCTGGAATATTGATTGAAACGGGACATTGTCCAACACATAGCGGCTTTTTACAATTAAGACATCTACTTGCTTCTTTAATAGCTTCTTCCTCAGAATATCCTAAGCACACTTCGTCAAAATTCGTAGCTCTTACCAATGGTTCTTGTTCTTGTATCGGAATTCTATGCATTCTGTTTGGTTCCATAGTTATTACCTCCTTTATTGCTCACAATCACATCCCGGTCTGTGATGTGTATTACCTTCTTCAAGTTTGAGTAATGCGCGTCCTTCCTCAGACTTGTACATAGCTTGTCTTCTCATCATCTCATCAAAGTTTATTAAATGCCCATCAAATTCTGGTCCATCAACGCAAGTAAATTTCACTTCATTTCCTATTGTTACGCGGCACGCACCACACATTCCAGTGCCATCAACCATAATTGAATTTAAGCTTACTACTGTAGGTATCTTTAATTCTTTTGTTAATAATGATACAAATTTCATCATAATCATTGGACCTATTGTAATTACTAAATCATACTTTTTGCCTTCTTTTTCTACTAGATCCTTCAGCAAATTTGTTACCATCCCTTTATATCCATAAGAACCATCATCTGTAGTCACATATAATTGTCCTGCAATGGCTTTCATCTTATCTTCTAAAATTAAAGTTTCTTTATTTTTTGTTCCGATAATAACATCTACTTTTATATCATGCTCAAACAACCATTTTACTTGCGGATATACAGGTGCAGTTCCAACTCCTCCTGCAACAAACAGTATATTCTTCCTTCTTAATCCATTTATATCTTCATGAACAAATTCAGAAGGCATTCCTAGAGGGCCTACAAAATCTGAAAAAAAATCCCCCTCTTCATATTCTGCCATCTTTTTTGTAGACTTTCCTAAAGTTTGGAACACGATTGTTACTGTTCCTTTACTTATATCGTAGTCGCAAATAGTGAGTGGAATTCTTTCACCTTTTTCATCCATCTTCACTATAACAAATTGTCCAGGCTTTGATGATTTAGCGATTCTTGGAGCCTCGATATTCATTAAATAAATTTGAGGCCCTATCACCTTTTTTTCAACTATCTTATACATATCTGCAATCCTTTCTAGTAAATTGAGTAAAATATTTACCATCATTTGTTTCTTCATAAACTATTGCTATATTTTAATTGTTTGTTAAATATCAAACAATGATTGTATTTTATCGTACCATTTACAATTTGAAAAACAACAATTATTTTGGTATTAACAACTATAGGTTGTAACCTCTATTGATTTTTTTTTAACAACTATAAGTTGTAACCTCTATTGATTTTTTTGCTTACTATGCTTATAATGTGAATTTAAAAATATGACATTTAAGGTGGCTACAAATATATGGAAATCAAGCATTTAAAATATTTTATTCAGATCTGTAAAGATAAAAGCTTTAGCAATGCTTCTAAAAATCTTTTTATAACCCAACAGGGATTAAGTAAGGCTATCAGTAAGCTGGAGGATACACTACAACTACCGTTATTTGAAAGGTCAAATAACGGAGTTGAACTAACGGAATACGGACATTATTTGTATGAGAATTCTATGCCCTTAATAAAGGAATATGATTTACTAATGCAGAAATTAGATGAGATGGCACGTAGTAATCAGAGACATTTAAGAATTGGATTTTCTCATGGAATACTAAATGCTTTATCACCAGATTTCCTACAAAATTATCATGAAAATCATAAAACTGTAGAATTAAAAATCTCCGAACATTCTGATATTCAATGTGAGCAATTAGTTGCTAATAATGAATTAGATATTGCTTTTTTGATAGGTCCTATAGACGAAACAAAATTTAATGCTATAAGCATAAAAAAAGAGCCCATGTGTGCTCTAATTAATGAAAAGAACCCTCTATCAAAAAAAGAATCTATAGATTTTATAGACTTGAAAGATGAGCGTATTGCTATTATAAATAACAAATTTAAAACCTATTATAACTTTACCAACAAATGTCTGGCATCTGGATTTGCTCCCAATATCACCTCTCCCGTTGCAGAAATTATGACTGTACATCGTCTAAGTCGTAACAATAAGTGTGTTGGTATCAGTGCTTATTTTATTGTTAATGAAATTGGTTCTCCAAATTCTAAGGTAATTCCATTTAATGATACTTCTTTCGTCTGGGAGATTTTTTTAATTACAAATAAAAATTTAGATTTTAAAACTGCAAAGAAATCTTTTATTAAATATACTTTAGATTATATCGGGTAAAATTTGAAAAATATTCTTTCTATAGAAAAAATAGAGAAAGAGTACCCTGTCAAAAGTAATTCTCTATCTCTTTTTTGCGTTTGTGCCCACTGTTCTTGTAGGCTAAATTAAGTGCTTAACATGGGCTCCCTGTTCGCCGCGTCTTTTACCTTCATCTTGGCAACGCTTGCGCTCACCGTCAGGCTGCCAGAAATCTTGCGCTCTATCAGGTTGGTCGAATCAGCGGGCTGTTTCTTGATTTTAATGATGGTCTTTGCTACTTTTGGTTCTACAACAACGGCCTTTGCAACCTGTGTGCATACCGATTGCCACTGTCAGTTCTGATAACACAGTATTAATAATGTGTAGCTGCAGTCAGCATCGTAACCGGTAACAGGTAAAACAGAATGCTGTAATTAAAGATGCAAGAATTTGAACCAACCAAATGCCATTTTAACAGGGAAATAATGGCAGGTAACCACACTGGTGTAGCAACCTGCGTAGTTAAAATTCCAGAACAGATTAAGTTTGCAAATTACGCATATATTGCTCCAGATTATGATTTGAACGGGAATAAAATAAAGCATACAATAAAAGGCACTATGCACCGTATTGCTATTACTGCATTTCCAGAATCGACTCAGTCCTATATTCTCTTAAGTTACTTAGAAACAGAGAGAGCCATTTATCAAAAATTATTTGACCAGTTAAAAAGCTCATCAGTGGATAAGATAAAATTCTATATGACTATGGTATTGCCACTTTACTCGGAAAATATGGTTTTGAGTTCAGAACTGTGGAACAATTGGAATGAAGAAACTCAAATGGCTTATACCTTCTATGCAAATTTAAACGGACCTAAGGCTGTTGTGTATGGAAAATGTATTGGCATGGGAATACGAAACGCTGCAAAAGCAAGCCCGAATTCGATTATAGTAAGCGTGGTAAAATCGACCTGTTTACATAGATAAACCGTAATTTGTTGCACTGACTGCAAGTGATTAAAATAAAATTTCCACCAAAGAGTTGCCACACGGCAGCTCTTTTATTTTGGGCTTTAGCCTGTTGAGTTCATCGGAGTTTCTCCCAACGGAGAAATGGAGATGAGCGAAACAATAAACCACCTGCTATGCGGGTGGTGGGCCAGTTGTTATACAAAAGATCACCTTTCCGAGT
>JAEYPA010000093.1 GCA_023411225.1 Bacillota bacterium | reverse complement strand
ACCCATCCCTCTAATCCCCCACTTAAGTCTGTAGGAAATTCTATGTCCGGTGGTGTACCCGGTACCTCCTTATCATATTGCAAATACATTTCCACCAACTGATTCAGACTTTCCATTTTCTGATTGTGAATACTTGCATGGAGAAGGAGGCTGTTATTTTTCAAATACTGTACTTGTTTAACTCGGGTATTGCCATTTAAATCTTGAATTACTAGATAGATATGATTTTTAAACCATAGGAAAATGGAGCAGAGTGTAAAGAACGAAGCGATTGCTAAGCTTATTTTTGAAATGATCTGATAGATTACTATAAGAATCTTCCCCTTTCCGTGTAAAACTAAACTTACTCCACGGTATATGCATTTTCTATAGACTGGAGCACTTTGTCTTTTCTAGACATAATATAATTCTTAAGTGCAATGGTTTTATCTGTGTTCGCTCTCAATGCTTCCGTTCTAAGCATGACGCCCTTATAACAATCCATTATTTCTTGCTTTCTAATACCATCTCCCTTGAATTTTCTTGTATACAACTCGATTGCATTAGTTATAACCTTGTAGAGTTCTAATTTTACTATGTCACTCTCCTCCAACTCCTGCTCCAATACTCCATACATCTCTTGTAGATCTTTCCAATAGGTGACATAGCTTCCCTTGTCTGAAGCCTCCTCTATAGTAAGATTAATATCACGATTAAAAACGCCTATGTTATAGTAAATGCGCGCCATATTATAATATTCATTTTCCTTATTTCCATATTGAAGTACATCCTCAAACCACGGAATGGAGCTTTTCATCCTAGTGATTTGATTATCTTCCGAGTAGGTTGTTCCATAATCATAATAATACCAATAAAGCTTTCCAATTTGAAAAGCCAAGGAAACATACCCCTTATTGTCCTTTATTATTTTATTATGATTCATTACAACATCCAGAAATTGCTCCTCTTCTTCCAATGTATATGAGGCATCTTCCTTATAAATTTGCAGAAGTTGCATATATGGTTCTATTATATTCGGATTAATTGCAATTGCCTGCAGTAGGAGCTCCCCTCGCTTATTGCTATCTGTAGACACATTTACCTTCTGTAATATATTTTCATAATTTAACTGTTCTGTTTTCCGATTTATGAGAAAAAAAGTGAAACTCACTGCAAAAAAACAGAAAGCAGCCACTGAACACTTTATAAAACGGTGAAGTGTCTTCTTCTGTTTCTTTCTATAACTCTCATCTATTTCTTGAAAATGATCTAAATCATAAAGCACTTCTAATATGGTTTGATAACGTTCCTCTGGTTTAGGTCTAATGCAAGTATGTATAATCTTCTCCAATCCTCCCGACAGGTTCGGATTTACCTGCCTAATTGGCTTTAGTTCGAATGGCTGATCGTCAGGATTCAAATTAGTAAGTAGATAATATAAGGTTACTCCCAAACAATATATATCCGTCCGTTCATCTGTCTGACCACTTCCTCCGAACTGTTCTGGCGCAGCATAGCCCTTGGTTCCCAGATTCACCGTGTCTCTATGGCCACCTTTCTTGTATTCCCTGGCTATACCAAAATCTATAAGCTTAAGGTTTCCACCTGGGCAAAGCATAATATTAGAAGGCTTCATATCCCGGTATATGATAGGTGGCTTTCTTGAATGAAGATAATGCAAAACTAGGCAAAGTTGTTTTCCCCAATCGATCACAAGTTCTTGAGGCTGGGCCCCAAACATCTTTATAATCTTACTTAGTGGTTCCCCTTCAATATAATCCATAACCACATAAACTAAGTCTTCTTCCTTTACCACATCCACAATTCTAGGCAATGCTGGATGATCCAACTTCTTCATTAAATTCACTTCTGCTGTGAGGCTTTGCATCAAAAGCTCCTGATTCAAGTTAACTGAGTGAATCTCCTTGATCGCCCACTGCTTATTCAGGTGCATGTCCATTGCCAGATACACATTAGACATTCCCCCTTTTCCTATGAGCTTTAAAACTTCATATTTATTATTTAGAATTCTTCCTACCAAGGACATATATATTCTCCCTTATGCCATGATTCTAATTACAATAGTTGTTATATCATCCTTTTCCTTTCTTTCCCGGCACATAAGTATCAGTTTTTTCAACCGTTTTGTAATACACTCTTCGGAGATAATGTTCTCCGGTAGTAATTCGCTAAAATCTTTATTTAAACACTGCTGATAGAAACCATCCGAACATAGTAAATAAACGCTATCTTTTTTTATTTGACCGGATGTAACCTGAGGGTGAATACTTTCCTTATCTCCTAGACACTGTAAGAGTATATTTCTCCTCCTATCTGTTCTTGCCTGAGTTGGTGTTAGATGTCCAAGGGAGACTTCCCTTTCTACTAAAGTATGGTCTCTAGTCATAAGCTTAATGTCACCCTTCAGCTCATATATCCTAGTATCTCCAATATGTACAATGATATAAAAATAATCATGAATCAAAAATAAGACGGAGCAAGTGGTCCCCATTCTAAGATGATTCCTTCTCCCATAGGATAAAATCCTGCCATTGGCTTCCCACATCTGCTCTTTTATTTGGTTTGTAATACTTTCTAGGGAAAATGGTTCTAACAAAGCTGGTAGTCTGTAATCGAACCACTGTGAAAAGACCTGTACAGCAATAGCACTTGCTATCTCCCCGTTGTTAAGGCCTCCCATACCATCACATAATACTGCCATCGTTATTGTCCCAATGGACGTTGTAGCCACCTTAAGACAAATACTATCTTGATTATTCTCCTTGCAAATGCCTTTATCAGTATAATAGCCACTTATTATTTCCATTTCATTCCTCAAATTTCTATTTATATACATCAACATATCATGGCATACATTTTATGTCAATAATATGTGTATAAAAAGAGCCATCGCATCAATAAATGCAACGACTCTTTAACTCAAGGGATTCCTTTCCGCATGAAAGAATTACTTACTATTTTAAAGGTTTAAGAACTTCATTACCTAAAAATCTTTCCCAATACATTAGTTCATCATCTGGAATAGAACTAAAGGCTGCACGTATCATTCTGCAAAGATAGATTGCCTTAGCCTTTAGATGTTTACTATTAAACTCATAGCTTAACTCGGTATCTGCCATCATTAAATTTTCAAAGATTCTGGCTCGATCTTCATTTGGAAAAGTATTGGCATAGTAATCAATATAATAAATGTTGTCTACGTTATTTCTGCTTTTTTCGTCATATGGTGTGTAGGCAGCATTATTAACTGCATCATACTCCACACCATTTTCATCCATATATGCATATCGATAATCATGTTTCTTTGGATTTAATTTAAGCCAATTATCATATATGCTGGCTTTGAGCTTACCTTTCTCCATTAGATAGTCCATACGGCTTTCCATCGCATGCATAATCTCATGGCATAGACTGGTTTTTATACTTGATGTATAGGAAATGTCCATGACAATCATTTGACTTCCGTTATATTGAAGAGCAAATCCTCCTGGATTACTAATCCCATATTCACTACCCTGCACCAATGTCCCACAAAGATATAGATTAAAACTCTTTATATCTCCATATTTCATTTGCTTAAAGAATCCCTTTGGATAACAATTAAGAACTTCTTCCACCAACTTTAAGGCTTCATTGGTGATATTCTCATCATACATGGCATTTACAGCAAAATCCGGGAAATAGCGAACTGCCTTATCACGAATAAATACTTTTATGCCATACTTCTTTTCAATTTTTGCAGCATACTGGTCATTATCTTCTGATGTGATCTCATCTGACTTGATAAAAGCAAGTCCATGGGATTCATTGCTGGTAACCTTCTTCTCAGCCTCCAAATTCCAGATTAAGACTCCAGTATAACCTTCCTGTGAATATACAATCAAAGCTGTGTTCTGATCCTTTGAAACCTGTAAGGAATTCGCATAAATATAATAATATACCTGGGTACTATCCTCTGAAACTGGCTGTCCGATAAGATTTATCAAGACATCTTTGTCTATCTCAGTCTTTTTGATTACCTGCATATCCTGAGCGTTATATAAGCGTATTGTTCCACCGCCTTTGGCTTCCGGAGATCCTGGTAACTCTGATACAGAAAGTATTGTATTCGTTAACCCATTTAGACGGAAGCAACTTCCTTCTTCCGGATCCACAAAATACTTTTTACTAAGTACCCGTGGCTGCTCAATATTAAAAGTCTCAATATAACCCTTAGAAACATAATCATAATCGGCCATAGAATACATATTTCCACTTGTTACCAGATTATTGGAGTAATTCCCCAAATCATGCATTTCCAAAGTAGAAACATTTAATATAAGGTATGCCAAAGCACCTGTACTGTCTGAATATTGAACAGTAAGATGGGTATCGTCACTTGTCATCTGCAATAGCATAATAGAAATCATCTTATCAGAAAAAGTTGCAACCAATGAACTTACTTTTGTAGTCACACTATATTTGTATAGGGTATAACCATCTGAAGCTAAGTAATATATAGTATTTCCATCATAAGCACTTACACTTGAGGAAAAGGATTCGGGCAAATTTTCACTATATAGAAGCATATTTAGGTTCTGATCTAGGAATAAAAAAGTGTTTCCCCATGTAGAGGAAATAAATATATTTCCATTATTACAAACAATACATTGATCCACATACATTTCAAAACCAAAATCTGCTGTTTTTTCTAGCTTACCCGAGTAAATATTATAAAGACCTACTTTAAATTCGGAATTTTTCCCTCGATAAATTACAACTAGTGTATTATTATCATAATAATAACATGATTCAATAAAATAATTCGGTACAGCAATCTTCTTCTCAATCGCAAATAAGGTTCCTAGTTTATTGGCCTTTTCCCCAATAAACTGCGGTTTAGCTGTCTCTACTGGATGCGTTGCCTTTGGTGGCTCTGTTTCTGGTGACATAGTAGGCCTGTCTGTCACATTATTTACGGAAGGTTGTGGCGTAATATTATTTCCTTTACTGCAACCAACTGCTGTACCAACCAGTATTACAATTAACAGTACAGCCACGTATCTTCTGGTCATTTTCTGTCCCCCTATCTATCATCAACTTTCTAAATAATAAAGAACTTTGCATGCTAAACTCTCCGTCTGTGGTGAGTGGCGTTATCGGCAACTTCTATTTCGCCTCGGTGTGATTCACGGAATTTCCTATCATATTATAAAAATCTGCAGAAGTATTAGGTATACCTCTACAGATTATATTATAACATATTTTAAATCCTAATACACAAACCTGCACATATCTAGTAAATAATATGTACAAGTTTCCATAACTATACCCGTTCGTACACTTTAAATTGAAATTCTGCTCCAGAATGAAGACCAGTATTAGCAATACCTTCCTCAGAAAGGGATGCCCCACCAAATAGAGTAATTTCATCTCCTAGCCTTACATCTACTCCAGCTTTCTTGATCCAATGCACAATATGGCTGTCCTTTACCATAAGCATTGGACGAATCATAGTAATTCCATGCTTCTCCAATTCAATCACCGGAGCAATGACTGTCTGCTTCTTTTTACGTATAAATGTCATAAAAGTAGCTTTTACTAGATGATTATAGTTCTGATGCAAAGCCATACGATTACATCTGGATTCTTTCATACGTTGATAGAGTTCTTCTTTATGAAGAGATTCTATTGCCTGATATCTAGTTATCCCAATTTCCTTTAAAACCTTTTCAACCTTTTTTTCTATTTTTCCTTCCTTAACTTCTACGAAAAATTCCATTGAAAAATCATATTCTCTTTCCTTTTGGTATTCTAGAAAAAATGCTAATAAAGTTAATGTGTTACAGTCAAAGGTAATTTCTAGGGCAACCCGGTCACCCACATGAATCATTTCATAGTTTTTTATTGCTTCCTTGCATTCTTTATAAATATGTGATTTAAAGTATTCGTTAAATGGAAGCCAATTGTCATATTGTTGTTCTTTCGTCTGCATGTGTATCTCCTCAAAATGTCTTATCGTAACTACGTGATTCCCATCCTATGTATTTCGTTCTTCACAGTACTTATGTCATAATCTCCCTCCAAAAAATCACCCCTTTTTTGACATAATTCAATATCATATATTATAATCTAAGAGAAAGTCAATATTTTTTAACAATTATAAATTATTCTAATATACCAATAACATAGCTTTTCCTTTGTTTTATTCTACCGTTCTGAACTACTTCTTTGCTTGACTTATAGTCTTGGTATGTTATAGTTATAGATATTATTTTACGATGAAATGAGGTTTCGCTATGGATAATAAAAGAATTGTTGTTGCACTTGGGCACAGTGCATTTGGGACAAAATTTCCCGATCAACAGGTTGCTGTAAAAGAAGCTGCAAAAGCAATTGCAGATTTAGTAGAAGATAAATACCAGATAGTGATTACTCACAGTAACGCCCCACAAGTTGGGATGATTCACTCTGCAATGACAGAATTCAGCCGCTTGAATGATAGTTACACCGTGGCTCCTATGTCTCTTTGCAGTGCTATGAGTCAAGGTTATATTGGCTTCGATTTACAGAATGCTATTCGTACTGAATTACTGCTTCGTGGTATTTATAAACAAGTGTCTACTATCATTACTCAGGTTCGTGTTGAACCATTTGATGAGGCCTTTCACAACCCAACTAAAGTTATTGGTCGATACATGACAGAAGCGGAAGCCAAGGGAGAAGAAAAAAAAGGGAATTTTACAGTTTATGAAGAAGGAAAAGGCTGGAGACGAATCATTGCTTCTCCAAAACCTATTGATTTTTATGAAACAGATGCCATAAAAGCTTTACTGGATGCCAATCAAATTGTCATTGCTTGTGGTGGTGGCGGTATTCCTGTTCTACAACAAGGTGCTAGGTTAAAGGGTGCCAGTGCTATAGTGGAAAAGGATTTAGCCAGTGCAAAGTTAGCTGAATTAGTTGGAGCGGACATGCTTCTATTCTTAACCGGAATTGACAAGGTATACAAAAACTTTGGTAAGGAAAATCAGGAAGCTTTAGACCAGCTTACCTTGGACGAAACCTCTTCCTTAATCGATGAGGGACAGTTTACCTCAGGTTCTATGTTGCCTAAGGTACAGGCTGCTGCCAGCTTCGTTGCCCTAGATCCTAAGAACACCGCTATCATAGCTGATCTTCATCAAGCTAAAGCTGCTATTCGTGGAAAAGCGGGTACAGTATTTAAATAAATAGGTGAGAACAAAGTGTCTTTCCTAGAGTTAAAAAAAGACGGTAGCTGCCTTCGCACTACCGTCTCATTTCTACAAAATACGTCTAGCGGTGTATATTGACCTATAGTTGTATTTTGATATCTTAATTCCATCTTTAGAATTACTAGCATGAATAATCTGTCCATTTCCAATATAGATCGCAACATGGTTAATTGTACCATTGGTTGCATAGAACAGTAAATCTCCTGCCTTTAAATTACTAGTACTTACCTTAGTACCACAAGTAGCCTGTTGACGAGATGTTCTAGGAAGGCTTTTTCCAAACTTCTTAAATACTCCCTGCGTATATCCCGAACAGTCTGTACCATTAGTTAAACTGGTTCCACCAAATACATATTTATTTCCCAAAAATTGCTTTGCATATGCAATCAACTGTGATGCAGTGGAAGCAGTTGAACTGCTGGAGCTACTTGAATTACCTTTATTACTGGAGTTACCCGTATTACTGGAGTTACCCGATCCACTTGAGCTAGATGAGGTTGTACCAACTGTTACTGCGTATTGATGTTTGTAACTTAAAGTTACATAATCACGATGCACGTAAGCTGGTTTTCCACTATAGGATACCTTTACCCACTTCCCGGAAACAGATAACACTTCTAGCGATCTGTTCTTGTTTACCTTACCTACTACTGCAGAGCTTGTGGATGCTTTTGCTCTTACTCGAAGAGTAGATGCAGTCACTTTTGCCACCCGGTCACAGTATTTACTGTATAAAGCAGTGGCTTCTTTTCCGATTTTGATATAATCAGTATAAATATACCCACTTACCTTGCCAGAGGTTACTTTTGCCCATTTTCCATTAACGGAATTTACCGTACACACAGAGCCCTTATAAAGACGACCTACTGTAGTAGCGTTGGTACTTGCTTTACTTCTTATGTTTACATAATTAGTAGCAATGGAGATTCCAGGTTGGTTTGCTTGTTTCGTGCTCGCCTCTACCTTTATAACAGTATTTGAACCAAATACTTCTGGAGTTACCATGCTAAAGAATAATATAAACGGGGCAACTAGGCATATGGCTATCTTGTGTAAATCATGTCTTGTCATATGTTCACCATTTCAGTTTTATGCTTCGTTTTCCGGTTACCATTCCATTATAGCAGAATAATTAGATTTTATACATGGTAATACATGGTATTTAATTATAGGAATTCTATAAATCTTTTTTTAGGAGATTGCAGAATTTCCAAATTTATACTATACTTATAGTGCTTGTAATTATTCAATTTTTTATTGGCACTAAGGGGGGCACATAATGAATGATGCCAAACTATTTAACCGCTTTCCGGAGCTAATCTCCCCGGACCTAATCCTTCGGCAGATTACCACAAAAAACCTTGAAGATTTATATGAAATTTGCAGTAATGATAACCTCTATATATACAGACCTTCAGAAGCCAAAAAAAACTATGCACTTGTTTATAACCTTATTACTCAGTACCAGCGAGATTATGCTAAACAGAAATCCATGGTTTTGGGAATATACCTCAGACGTGCAGAGAACAAACTGGTAGGCTTTGTGGAGGTCTATAATTTTGATAAATTAGTTAATATGGCCAATATTGGCTATGTACTTAATGAAAGTTACTGGGGCCAGGGAATTGCATCGAAAGCAGTTCATATGACTCTCTCTTATCTATATCATATAGGTGGATTAAACCGTATTCAGGCTTATGTAGTAAGTGATAATGTCCGATCTAGACATGTTTTATTACGCAATCATTTCACCCATGAAGGCACTCTTAGACAAGGCATTCACTGGCCGGAAAAAGGTGTCATCGATATTGAATTATTTGCGTTACTACGTTGTGACTTTGTGGAGGAAGCAAGTTTTTAACGGTTTCTTCCCGTTATAGACCTGCTTCCTCTCTTTTTGAGACTGGAGCCTTTACTCCCAGATTAAATTCCTTATGTTACCGTCCATAAAGGCCTCTATAGTCGTACATACCTCATCGATTACCGTCTGTCTGGCTTCTTTACTAGACCAGGCAATATGTGGAGTAATAAAAAGACGGCTTGAGTCTTGTATAGATAATAATGGATGATCCACAGGCATTGGTTCCTCTGCTAGCACATCGAGAGCTGCTGCTGCTATTTTTTTCTCCTGCAGGGCATAACACAGAGCTTTATCATCGATTATAGCACCTCTTCCAGTATTTAATATAATGGCAGTTTGCTTCATTTTTTCAAAAGCTTCTTTATTAAATAAACCTTTACTTTGCTCTGTTAAAGGTGCGTGAATGCTGATTATATCAGATTGCTTTAAAAGTTCATCAAAGCTCACTCTCTCGTAATCTGGACAGGAGTTCCTTCCACTAGTAGAATAATAGATCACCTTTGCACCAAAGGCCTCTGCTACCTTGGCAACTTGCTTTCCAATAGCTCCAAGCCCGCATATTCCATAAGTCTTACCCGCAAGTTGGGTAAATTTATGGCTCATATAGGTCTGCTTCTTGTGCTGTATATACTGGCCTTCCTTTACATAATCATCGAAATAACGAAGATGCTCTAAAACATAAAATAGCATAGCAAAGGTATGCTGACAAACGGAATAAGTAGAATAATTTCTTACATTCGTTACAGGAATGCCTCTTTTCTTCATATAATCCTGATCGATTGGATTGACCCCTGTAGCAGTAACGCAGACTAATTTCAAGTTTTTTACATGCTTTAAGGTTTCTTCTTCCATGGGGCTTCTGTTAATCAAAGCAACATCTGCATCTTGTAAGCGCTCCCCTATATCTTCATATTTAGTATTTGCATAGTAAATAACTTCTCCTAGTTGTTCTAATCGATCACAAGAAATGTCATCACCTAGAACGGTTCTCTCTAATACTACTATTTTCATAAGTATGTCCTCCTCCTGCTTTCCTCTTATTAAATATACCAAACCTTTTACATTACGAAAAGACCTAAATAGACGTAAATAGTTCCTGCTGAGTAATAGCCTATTTCCACTTATTAGATAATATTTAGAATGTATGGTAATTTTCATGCGAATTATCACTTATACTTATAAATAACACAAAAAAGTTTCACATATATTTTCTCTTCCCATAGATTGCATTACACAAAGTATTAGGTTACAATCAAACTGTTCCTAGATGTTTCTTAGAAACACCTACTGCACGACACATTAACAATTAAATGTATGGAGGAAATTGTATGAAATTCAAACGTATTATTGCATTAGCTCTTGCACTTGTTATGGTAATGGCTACTGCAGCCTGCAGCAACAGTACAAACAGTGACAATTCAAAGGGTGGCAAAGACAATACAGCTAAAAAAGCTGGTCAGACAGCAATTAAGAAGGAAGACTTAAAGGTTGGTGTAATTCATATCGGCGATCCTGCAAGTGGATCCGGTTACTCTTATACACATGATATAGGTATTCAGGCAATGCAACAGGAACTTGGATTACAAGATTCCCAGATTATCCGTAAAAATAATGTTTCAGACAGTGACAATGCAGCAATCAAACAAGCTATCGAAGAATGTGTTGCAGAAGAATGCCAGATTATATTTGGTACAAGTTGGGGTTACATGGAGCCAATGAAAGAAATGGCCCAAAAGTATCCAGAGGTAATTTTCTCTCATGGTAGTGGATATGAAAGCAATGATAGTAACTTCAATAACTACTTCGGACGTATCTACCAGGCTCGTTATTTAACTGGTATCGTTGCAGGTATGAATACCAAGTCCAATAAAATTGGTTATGTAGCTGCAATGGGTGATTCCAACTCAGAGGTTACTGGTGGAATCAATGCATTTGCTTTAGGTGTGAAAGCTGTTAACCCATCTGCTCAGGTTTTAGTAAAGGTTACTAACACTTGGTTTGATGTAACTTTGGAAGGCCAAGCTGCTGAATCTTTATTAGATGAAGGCTGTGATGTAATCGCTCAACATCAGGATACTACTGCTCCTCAGTTAGCAGCTGAGAAGAGAGGTGCTTTCAGCATCGGTTACAACTCTGATATGTCTAAAGATGCTCCTAAGGCTAACTTAACCTCAGCGGTTTGGAACTGGGGTGTATACTATACATTAGCTACAAAACAAGTATTAGAAGGTAAATGGACCAATGAAAACTACTTCGGTGGAATGGATGATGGATTAGTTGATATTTCTCCTTTGACTTCTCTTTGTTCAAAAGATACTCAGGCTAAGGTTGATGAAGTAAAGGCTAAGATTAAAGACGGTTCCTTTAAGGTATTTGAAGGTGAAATCAAAGACAACAAGGGTAACGTAGTAAATAAAGCCGGCTCTGTTATCTCCGATGCAGATATTACTGGTAAGATGAACTGGTATAATGAGAATGTTACAGTAAAATAAGTCTACGTTTTTATAAGCAAACAATGGGACTGCTGCAAATAGGGAAATGACATTTGTAGCAGTCCTTGCTATTATACAATCCCGGAAAAATAGAGGTAAGGTGAAAAAGTGAATCAAGGATCTAATCAAAACTATGCCATAGAACTAAATGGAATCACAAAATCCTTTGGTAATGTGGTTGCAAACAACAATATTAATCTTTCCCTTAAAAAAGGGGAAATACTGGCTTTACTTGGAGAAAATGGTTCTGGTAAAACCACCTTAATGAATATGCTATCCGGTATCTACCATCCCGATGCCGGTACTATTAAGGTAAATGGAACAGAAGTGGTTATTAACTCCCCAGAAGAAGCCATCAAATTGGGAATCGGTATGATTCACCAACATTTTAAGTTAGTTGATGTACTAACTGCCACTGATAATATTATTTTAGGTTCCGGTTCCAAAGGATTATTTTTAAAGAAAAATCGCTCTGGTAAAATCAGAGAAATCAGTGAACACTTCGGACTTTCTGTGGATCCAGATAAAAAAGTATATAATATGTCCGTCAGTGAGAAGCAGACCGTCGAAATTATAAAAGTACTGTATCGTAATGCAGATATTCTAATCTTAGATGAACCTACAGCTGTCCTAACTCCTCAGGAAACCGAACGACTTTTTTCAATCTTGCGACAGATGAAAGAGGAAGGCTGTGCTGTCATTATTATTACACATAAATTAAACGAAGTATTGGCTATCAGCGACCGTGTCACCATTCTTCGTAAAGGTGAAAGTATCACCACAGTAGAAACGGCTAATACCTCTACAAAAGAACTGACAGAACTAATGGTAGGTCGCCCTGTAGAATTGCATATTGATCACCCTACTAATGACTTTGATGAAAATCTACTGGAAATTCACCATTTGACTGTAGCCAATGAAGAAGGCTTTGATGCGATTCAAGATATCAGTTTTGAGTTAAACAAAGGTGAAATACTTGGAGTGGCAGGTATTGCTGGAAGTGGTCAAAAGGAACTTTGTGAATCCCTGGCTGGATTAATTCCTGCAAGAGAAGGTGCTGTCCTCTATAAGAAAGTAAACCTACTTGGAAAGACCCCTCAGGAAATTATTAATCTTGGAATCAGTATGAGTTTTATTCCTGAAGATCGTCTTGGAATGGGCTTAGCAGCATCCATGGGAATGGTAGATAATCTAATCCTAAAAACTTATCGTAATGGAAAAGGACCTTTTGTGCAAAAGGAAGATGCAAAAGAGCTTGCCACAGAGCTTGTAAAGAAGTTAGATATTGTGACACCTTCCATTGATACTCCAGTCAGACGTCTGTCTGGTGGTAATGTTCAAAAGGTATTACTTGGACGTGAAATAGAATCTGAACCAAATGTATTAATCACTGCTTATCCTGTAAGAGGACTTGATATAAACTCCTCTTATACCATATATAATGCATTAAATGAGCAAAAACAACGAGGTGTAGGTGTCCTCTTTATTGGCGAGGACCTAGATGTTATGTTGGAGTTATGCGATCGAATCATGGTTCTTTGCCATGGTAAGATTACTGGTATCGTAAAGGCTGAAGACACGACTAAAGAGGAAATTGGTCTGTTAATGACGGATGCCAAAGAAGTAAATTCAACTAATCATACTATGTCAACAAAAAAAGATACGAAGGAGGTAGCAAAAAATGAATCGTCCATCCTCAATTAATAGAAAAGAACCTTTTATTCGTATCGAAAAACGTACTGAACTATATGGCCTCAAACAGGCAATGGTCATTCTTATTGCTATCCTGGTTGCTCTTATTGCAGGTGGAATCTTTATCCTCTGCTTAGGACATAATCCATTTGTTGCCTACAAAACAATCGTATATGGAGCGTTTTCCAATTCTATCTACATCAAAAGTACCATTGAGTTAATTATTCCACTAGTAATCCTATCTCTTGGGGTAACTCTTGCATTTAAAATGAAATTCTGGAATATTGGTGCAGAAGGCCAGTTTATAATGGGAGCTTTATTTGCTACTTTTCCAGCCCTATTTCTAAACAACATGCCACATATCATATTGTTGCTTGTTATGTTTGTCTTTGGTTTTATAGGTGGCGGTTTATTTGGTTTATTGCCTGCTTACTTTAAAAGTAAATATAACACTAATGAAACCTTATTTACCTTAATGCTTAACTATGTGGCCCTATACTTAGTTGTTTATTTAAAGGAAGGCCCTTGGAGGGATCCTAGTTCCGGTGGTTTTCCTAAAATTGCTTCTTACATCGAAAGAGCCCGTCTTGACACTATATTCAACGTTCACATTGGTTGGATTATAGGACTACTTTTGGTTGTAATTATCTTCTTCTATATAAAAAAATCTAAACATGGTTATGAAATCAGCGTAGTAGGCGAAAGTGAAAACACAGCTAATTATGCTGGAATGAACGTTAAAAAGATTGTTCTTCGTACCATGTTTATCAGTGGCGGTATCTGTGGTATTGCAGGTATGCTACAGGCATCCGGAGTTAACTACTGCCTGGATGAAGGAATTGCTAGTGGTGTAGGATTTACGGCGATTATTATAGCCTGGTTGGCACGGTTAAATCCATTTGGTATCCTGTTTGTTTCCATTATGTTCGGTATTCTGGAAAAGGGCTGTGGTGTTATGGAAAGTAGTTATGGCTTCTCTTCTTCTGTCCCTGATATTTTGCAAGGTATTATCCTGTTCTGCATTCTGGCATGTGATTTCTTTACTAGATACAAATTTATCAAACGTCACTCTGTCAAAGAAGTTAGAAAGGAGGAGAATTGATCATGTTATTAAATTTCTTATTTGCATCCATTAAAGCCGGAGTTCCTCTTCTTTTTGGTACTACCGGTGAGATTGTCACTGAAAAAAGTGGTAGCCTTAACCTTGGTGTTGAAGGAATGATGTACATGGGTGCTTTTATGGGCTTCTTCGTAGCTTATAAAACTGACAGCCTTCTTCTGGCTATTATTGCAGCCTTCTTAATGGGTGTTTTAGGTGCATTCATTTTTGCTGTATTAACTATAACTTTCATGGCAAACCAAAACGTAACCGGTCTTACCTTAACTATCTTTGGAACCGGCCTCTCTAACTTCTTTGGAAATCGTATGGTGGCAGGAACTGAAATAACTCCAAAGCTCTCCGACCGAATGATTGACTTACTTGCAGAAAAGCCGATCCCACTTTTAGGAGACATTCCAGTAGTTGGTAAACTACTATTTTCCCATAATATCTTAGTTTACTTCTCTGTTCTTATTGCCATACTACTTGGCTACTATATTAAGAAAACAAAGCCTGGTCTTAATATGAGAGCTGTAGGCGAGAATCCTGCTGCTGCCGATGCAGCGGGTATTAAAGTTACTAGAACCAAATACATTCACGTATTACTGGGTGGTGGTATCTGCGGAATAGGTGGTGCCTATATATCCATGGTAAATGGTATGGGAGTATGGAATAACGACTCCGTTAATGGTCTTGGCTGGATTAGTGTAGCTCTGGTTATCTTTGCCGCTTGGAGCCCATTAAAAGCAATCCTTGGTTCCTTTATATTTGGAGCATTCAGTATTATCATTCTTTATGCACCGAAAGATATCATTGCCATTCCAAATGCTATTTATAAGATGCTTCCATTTGTTTTGACTATTATCGTGTTAATTTTTACTTCTATGAAAAAATCCAAGGAGAGCTCTCAACCAGCCTCCTGTGGTTTAAACTATTTTAGAGAAGAGCGATAGTCTTATAAGGAGGACAGGGTAGCAACTAACTGTTGCCATCCTGTCCAATTTTTATCCATTATTTAGTAAGTTTGTAACGAAATATAATAGATTTGTAACATCTAAAATCTACTTATGTAGTACAATATTATTGATATCGATAGTAATCGATAATTACTTATAAGATGGAGCGATTTATGGAAGATAATAAGAAGAAAAGATTAAAAAAAGAATTTATATTGACATCAATTGTCATAGTAGAATTGGTTATTGTCTATGTGTGTATTGTTGCTGTAAAAGTCAATACAGACAAAAAATCTCAGACAAATTTTTATTGTGACAATAATATACAAAGACCCGATGCTATCGAGAAAACTACTTCTAGCCCCTCTGATAATACCAAAGCAACATTAAAACCAAAGCCAGGGGTTACAACAAACCCTACTGATAATACAACTAAGCCAAATAATACAACGTTACCGAAGAACTCTACAGTACCAGAGAAATCAAGTATACCAAAGGCAACAAAAAAACCATCATCTTCCAATAAAGGCACAAATAATGACCAACTAAATGATATAAAAAAGATATTGTTTAAAGATAGTGTCTTTCTTGGGGATTCCAGAACGGAAGGCCTACAGATTAAAACCGGTCTTTCCTCTGCCAAATTTATTACACACCGTGGATTAACTGTTTCTACTGCAATGACCGAAAAAGTTATTAAACTCAAAAATGGTGAAAAAGGAACCATTCTGGATGCATTAAAGGAAGGTACCTATTCAAAAGTATTTGTGATGTTTGGGATAAATGAGTTAGGCTGGCCGTACACATCTACTTTTAAAAGTCAGTATGTAAAATTCATTAAAAAAATCAAGGAAATACAACCTAACGCAGAAATCTATGTACAATCTATTATTCCAGTTACCAAAACTAAATCTGACAACACCAAAATCTATACTTTAAAACATGTCAAAGAGTTTAATAAAGTGATTAAAGCTATGGCAAAATCACAAAACGTTCACTATCTGAATGTTCAGGAGGCTGTTATTAAAACTGATGACTATCTTCCAGAAGACTATGCAACAGATGGCGTGCATTTAACTAAACAAGCTTGTTTTGAATGGTTAAAGTACATAACCAATAAGATTTCATAAAATGCAAAGCAACCGTACTCACCTTTTGTACGGTTGCTTTTTATTATCCTATTGATTACTCTTGTCCAAAGGTCTGTTCATTTAGCATTTTATAGGTCTCATACCTTTCCTTTGCCTGTAATTCGGCCCGCAAGAATAATTCTTCTGCATCCTTTGGATATTGCTTTGCTAAGGCAGAGTAACGAACCTGGGACATAAGAAAGTCTCTAAAGCTTTCCGTCGGTTCCTTGGAATCTAGCTTAAATGGATTCTTTCCATCCTTTTTAAGCTCTGGGTTATAGCGGTAAAGATGCCAATAACCGCATTTTACAGCTTTTTTTATGTTTTCCATACTTCTACCCATACCTTCCTTAAGACCATGATTGATACAAGGGGCATAACAAATGACTATGGATGGTCCTTTATAACGCTCCGCTTCCTCCAAAGCCTTAAGCAGCTGATTATTATCCGCATGAATACCTACCTGAGCCACATACACATTGCCATAAGTCATCATCATTCGTCCAAGATCCTTTTTACCACTCTTTTTCCCTGCAGAAGCAAACTTAGCTACTGCGGCAAGAGGGGTAGCTTTGGAAGATTGTCCACCAGTGTTGGAGTAGATCTCTGTATCAAATACCATAATATTAACATCTTCTCCAGTAGACATTACCTGATCCACACCACTAAAACCAATATCATAGGCCCAACCATCACCGCCCAAAATCCAAAGGGACCGTTTTACAAAATAATCCCTGTATTCCTTAAGATAATTAATCTTTTGTTTTACCTCTTCATTAGAGGTCTCATACTGATGAAGATAATGCATCACCTTGGTGCTAATTTCTTTGGATACATATCCATCTTCTTTATATTGAATCCAGTCCTCAAGAAGTTCCTTTAATCCATCATCCACATGAAGTTGAATGAGTTCTTCCATTAAAGTTTTAATCCTATTTCTTAAGTGTTTCACTGCCAGATACATACCAAATCCATATTCCGCATTGTCCTCGAAGAGGGAATTCGCCCAGGAAGGGCCCTTGCCTTCTTCGTTTACTGTATATGCGGTAGATGGAGCAGAGGCAGCCCAGATGGAGGAACAACCTGTGGCATTGGCAATCATCATTCTCTCACCAAATAACTGAGTAGCCAGTTTAATATACGGTGTCTCTCCACAGCCTGCACAGGCTCCGGAGAATTCCATGAGCGGTTGCTTAAACTGGCTGTCTTTTACAGTATGGGCGGTAGCCTTATCTGGTTTATTCTTTACTTTGCTGACTGCATATGCCCAGTTTTCCACCTCATGAGGCACTTGAGTATATAATTTCTCCATAATCAGGGCTTTTCCCTTAGCAGGACAGATATCAGCACAGTTACCACAACCAGTACAATCCATAGGGCTAACCTGTATACGATACTGCAGTCCTTCCAGTCCCTTTCCCACGGCTTTCTTGGTTACAAACTCTTTTGGTGCTGCTTCCATTTCTTTTTCGTCAAGCAATATTGGTCTTATACAGGCATGAGGGCAGATATACGAACACTGGTTGCACTGAATACATCTCTCCTCAATCCATTCAGGAATATTGACTCCGATACCTCTCTTTTCATAAGCACTGATGCCATTAGGAAATGTTCCGTCTTCGATCCCGCTAAAAGCACTTACCGGAAGCTCATTGCCTTCCATAGCTTCCATCCGACGTACAATCTTCTGAATAAATTCCGGCTCACAAATCTCTTCTTCCTCATTGGTATCTTCTGCCATAGCCCAGCTATCAGGAATCTCAACCTTCTCTATAGCATCAATTCCTCGCTCCACGGCTGCCTGATTCATGGCTACTATCTCGTCACCTTTTTTTCCATACATGGTGGCTATCGTAGACTTTAAATTTTCAACATAAACTTCTTGTGGAAGCACATTAATCAGCTTAAAGAATGCCCCCTGCATAATCATATTGATACGATTACCAAGTCCAATTTCTTCAGCTATCTTCACTGCATCAATGATATAGAATTTGGCCTTCTTCTCTACCAGCTGCTTTTTCACTTCTGCAGGTAACATCTCCTCCAACTGTTCCTTGGACCAATGTGTATTGAGGACAAAGATTCCACCTGGCTTTAAATCCTTAAGAATATGGTATTTGTGAATATACGATTCATTGTGACAAGCTACATAGTCAGCATTCTGAACCGAATAAGTGGACCTTATTGGCTTTTGTCCAAAACGTAAATGGGATATGGTAAGACCACCAGATTTCTTGGAGTCATACTCAAAATAAGCTTGAACTTTTAAATCCGACAGATTACCAATCATTTTAATTGCCTGTTTGTTGGCACCAACTGTACCATCTGAACCAAGCCCCCATATTTTACAGCTTTTAAGGTCTTCTGTGACCTGAAACTCTGTTTTAAGCTCTTCTATAGAAGTATTGGTTACATCATCGATAATACTTAAGGTAAATTGATTCTTTGGTTTATCCTGTTTTAAATTTTCATAAACTAGGATGATATCTCCTGGTGTTGTATCCTTAGAGCCAAGACCATAACGGCCACCTACGATAACCGGCTGCTGCTTCTCTTGGGAAAAGGCCGTACATACATCGAGATATAAAGGTTCTCCAATCGCTCCAGGTTCCTTTGTTCGGTCTAATACCGCTACCTTCTGTACGCTCTTTGGCATCTTTTGCAGAAAATGCTCTACAGAAAATGGTCGATACAAGTGCACTTTTAGCACTCCATATTTGCACCCATTGCTATTACAATAATCTATGACCTCTTCAATCGTTTCATTTACAGAGCCCATAGCAACAATCACGTATTCTGCATCTTCAGCTCCATAATAGTCAAATAACCCATATTTACGACCAGTCAACTGCCCCATTTTATCTAAATACTCCTCAATAATTGGAGTAATGTTGTTATAGAATGGATTGCATGCTTCCCTTGTCTGGAAATAAATATCTGGATTTTGAGCAGTACCACGAGTCACAGGAT
>JAEYPA010000084.1 GCA_023411225.1 Bacillota bacterium | reverse complement strand
GGTTAAGACACCGCCCTTTCACGGCGGTAACAGGGGTTCGAATCCCCTTAGAGTCATTAGTCTTCGAGACTACATTGCCGACGTGGCTCAATTGGCAGAGCAGCTGACTTGTAATCAGCAGGTTATCGGTTCAAGTCCGATCGTCGGCTTTTGAATGGACCTTTAGCTCAGTTGGTTAGAGCAACCGGCTCATAACCGGTCGGTCCGGGGTTCAAGTCCCTGAAGGTCCACTTTTTAAGTATATTTTTATATGGCCTAGTGGCTCAGTTGGTTAGAGCGCCGCCCTGTCACGGCGGAGGTCGAGGGTTCGAGTCCCTTCTGGGTCGTTTGCTTACATTTGTAAGCGAAAATGGGATCATAGCTCAGCTGGGAGAGCACCTGCCTTACAAGCAGGGGGTCACAGGTTCGAGCCCTGTTGGTCCCATTATGCCGGCGTGGCGGAACTGGCAGACGCACAGGACTTAAAATCCTGCGGGACTAATCTCCCGTACCGGTTCGATTCCGGTCGCCGGCAGTTAAAATAACAACTTTTAGCTGCTATTTTAATTAAATAATGTGTGTGCGTAGCTCAGCTGGATAGAGCACTTGGCTACGGACCAAGGTGTCGGGGGTTCGAATCCTCTCGCGCACGCTAATTGGGTGAAGCGGAAATCCTTATAAATTAAGGGTTTCCGCTTTTTTTCTTCATGTGAAATATTTGTTCACCTGTATTCCCTTCTAATATTTCTATTGTTTTCTGGTTCTGTAGGTAATGGGGAGATAGAAATATCTGATAGTTTCCCTATATACTGCATAACATCTACATCTTTAATTATGACATAATCTATGGTCTGCTTTAGTGAAGAATCACCTGTAAATGCCAGGATAACTGGAAGAGGTACACCATGATAGTAAAGGTTGGTAAGAACAGTTCGTCTCACATCGCGCAAGAACTTTACAATTTCTAGCTCGCCTTTTTTACAATACTTCTTATACACGAATCAAGGGTTCTTGGAGTGCAGTATATGATAGTTCCTTTATAAACTTTTAGAAAAATATCATTGTCTATAGGCAAACCATTCAATTTATTGAGTGGTTTTATTTTGCTCAAGATCTCATTAGTTTCATCATGAAATTTAAGGGTACGGTTACTAGCTTTCGATTTACAATGCACTTCAACTTAATATTTATTGGTTTTATCATTAGAATATGTATTAGTTAAAACTTTCGTTGAATGTGTAAAAGAGTCCTGTTCCTTTAGATTCTATATCACCCCATTTGAATGCACATAATTCACAGAGACTAATCAGCAAGTTTAAATGACAGAGGGATACCTAGCGGTTCTGCACTGTGTGTTATGATTGCATCTTTTCCAACTTCTTCACATACTTTTATTTCTCCATCTTTAGAAAATATAGTATCACTATCACTTGTATAAGTTTTAGGAGTACACAAATCACTATATGGCTTTAGATTAAGAAAAGGATTGTCTATTATTAACTTATTTTCAATAGCATACAAATGGCCTATTTAGCATTCCTTTTATGTTATTCCATTATTTTTGCTTTAATCTAAATTGTATTGATAAACAATGGTCAAGCAAATCATACCCATCATCTAGATTTAAATGCCGTTAGAGGCTTATTAGATTGGGGCCATGTTGCAATATAGCCCATAATGAGAGATATCTTTTCCTCAGATTGTATCAGTTTTATCTCTTTTACGTCACTTTATAAAACTATTAAAGAGTGAGGAAATCGTTGCTTCAGGAGATATTGCATGTTTAATAATACAGTCATCAAAATCTGCTTTGTTAATGCCATTATACAAAGTTTTCAGGCCTTCAAACGAAATAATATCATAGTCTCCTGTTTCTAACAATACGGAAGATGAAAGTATGACTTTTAGCTAATGAAACACTATTGCAAAATGGATTTATTAAAATGCTTAAGAAATCTGCGGGAGTAGAGAACACCTGATTCTGCTTTGTTGAAACTCTTCCATATCCATAAATCAAAATAATTCTACTTAATATTTAAGTTTTGACCTATCTCAACTCTAGGGTCTTACTTCTTTAGTTGGATAAATAATTTCAAGATGGTTAACGATGTGGATATTGATTTCCTATATTTGTAGAATTATCTTCGAAATATTTTTGCGTCAGATATGTATTGCCTCTGCTTCGTGTTTCTTCTATAACCGATTATGGCTAATTGCTTTGTTTATAAACGTTGATCTGTATAAATAATTCATTCATCTACATAATGGTAAACGATCCGGTTTATTGAGAAATTTCTAATATGGATATTTGTTTTGTAGTTAAAATTTTATGTAAGCTTATGATATACATTTTTATAGGATATATAATCGTTGTATTTAATCTAGGTGTTATGATAACTTGAGATGGAAAAACATTAAGCCTTTAAACATATGATGTTTAAAGGCTTAATATGTAGTAAAAACTACTAAAAAATGCAATAAAACAGTAAATAATATATAATAACGCAAATAAATGTTGACATAATGCAAAAATAGATTAATAATATACATATAAACATTAAACGTCTGATGTTTAATCCGATGTACGAATATAAATATTGTTTTGAAGGAGTACATAATATGATATCTACTATAATTAATAATGAGTTATCTAAGAGAGAAAGATTGTATGCTGGAGATCTTTCGGCTGAGCTTTTTGATGGACGTCTTTTAAATATTTCATATCAAGGGAAGTTGATCTTGTTGGAAATACATTTTGCCTTGAGAGATTGCAACTGGGGAACTATACCTTACGTGATAAATAACTGTATAGTAAGACAAAAAGAGCAGGAATTTAGTATTGAGTTTGATGCAACTCATAATAAGGATGAATTTGCTTTTAAATGGCATGGCTCGATAATTGGTAAAAAAAATTCAAGTATAACGTTTAAATTTGTTGGAACAGCTGATTCAAATTTTTTAAAAAATCGCTTAGGTTTTTGTGCATTACATCCTGCATATCTTGGAGGTAAAGCTTGTGATGTGATACATAGTGACAATACATTAGAACGAAGTATATTTCCATATTTTATTGCACCAACTCAACCGTTTTTTGATATCAAGACTTTGAAGTATATGGTTAATGATAATATTATGGCTCGATTGGATTTTTACGGAGACGTATTTGAAATGGAAGATCAAAGAAACTGGACAGACCATTCCTTCAAAACATATTGTACGCCTTTGAGTAATCCTTTTCCCGTCGAAGTAAATAGAAATGATACTTTTGAACAGAGAATTAGAATAACAGGTCGGGAAGTTGCGAAAAGAAATGCTAGTAATGACAATAACGTCTTGGATAATACATATACAGGCAAAAATAAATGTAATTTTGGAGGCTGTATAAAAAAACCTTTAACTTCTTATCAAATTGATAAAATAAAGAAATTAAATTTAGGTCATGTTCGTTATGAATATCGTTTTAAGGGAGATTATCAAGAGTTATACGTAATTTTAAACCAACTAAAAGAGATTAACACAAAACTATTACTTGTCCTCTTTTGCCCAAATGAATGGGACAAAGAGTTAGACCATATAAAAACATTGATAGGCGCACATATTGATTATATATATGGTATTTTAATATATCCAGAACAGGGTAATGTATTAGAAAGTACAAGACTTACTTCAATAGTAAATGAGTTATCACGACTTAATATTCCGATAGGTTCCGGAACAGATGCATTCTTTACACAAATTAATAGGGAAAGAATTAAAGAAAAAGTAGATTTCATTGCCTATTCGAATAATCCGCAAGTTCATGCTTTTAATAATGAGACTATAATGAGTACGATTGAAGGACAGCAGGCAAATGTAATTAGTTGTAGAGAAATATATGCTGGTATACCAGTTTTTGTTTCCCCAATAACAATGAAAATGAGATGGAATCCAGATGCCACTTCAATTATCAATAGAGCGCCAGGAGAGGTACCGGAGACCATAGATATTAGACAAACTTCACTTTTTTTGGCTTCATGGACATTTCGATCGGCAGCTATGTTCATAAAAGAGCAAATTAAGGGGGCTACATACTTTGAACTAATTGGACCAAGGGGTCTTATGGAAGATGAAGTGTGTGAAAGAGATTATAGTTTTCCTTCAACACCTAATCTCATTTATCCTGTATACTATGTCATCGAGTTTATTAATTATTTATATAATGCTCATGTACAAGTGGATATCGAACAATATTTCACAAAAATAAAATGGAGGAAAGGTACAAAACAGGGATTAGCTATTGCTAATAATACTAAATTTGATTTGGTATTAAAGGAATCATTTGATAAAGAAGGATATGCGGTACTATTTGATGATGAGTTAGTGAATCAATTAGGTGAAAATAAAAATATAATATGGGATAAACTGGACGTACATAGCCGGCAAAAACTGAAGGCATATTCCGTTTTATATATAGAATATTCAAAAGAAAGGTGATTCGACATGAAGAAAGTAGCTATATTAGGTGCAGGTGGAAAAATGGGTTGTAGAGTAACAGCCAATGTAAAGGATGAGAAGGAATATTCCATTTCTTATATTGAGATTAGTCCACAAGGCCAGCAAAAACTTAGGGATTTGGGGGTAGAACCAACTGATTCTTATGAACCTTTAAGGGAGGTAGATACTGTAATATTTGCAGTTCCAGATATCTTAATAGGAAAGGTGTCAGAAATAGCTATACCAATGATGAAAACAGGATCAACGGCAATAGGTTTGGATCCTGCAGCGGATTATGGAAAAGTAATGATGATTAGAGAGGATTTGAAGTATTTTGTTGTTCATCCTTGTCATCCACCACTGTTTGCTTTTGAAGATAATCTAAGTTTAGAAGCTCAAAAGGATTGGTTTGGTGGAATCGGTGCTTCTAAGATGGACCTTGTGTGTGCAATTCACCAAGGTAGTGACGCAGATTATGAAGAAAATGCGAAATTTGCAAGAGTAATGTTTAAGCCAATAAAGGAATGTTATCGAGTAACAATTGATCAGATGATTCTACTTGAGCCAGCACTAGTTGAATCTATAACAGCACCTTTGGTTAAAGGAATGCGTATGGCTGTTGATGCATGTATAACACAGGGCGTGCCAAAGGAAGCAGTTATGGCTTTTGTAATGGGACATTTAAAGGTTCAATTTGGAGTGCTATTTGATTATGCAGGCTTTCCTTTCTCGGATGGAGCTAATCTTGCATTAAAGAATGCAATGGATATCATTTTTAAACCTAACTGGATTGAAAACATCATGAACATAGTGGCTGTACAAAAAAGTGTTTATGAAATTACACATGAGTTGAATGATAGGTAATATTATGAAAGAAATTAAATTAGGAATAGGTACCTATTGTTATACCTATGCATTTGGCGTTACGGGATTCATGCCATCAAAACCTATGACAGCATTTGACTTAATTGATAAAGCGGTTGATTTAAATCTCAATGTGGTTCAAATTTCGGATAATTATCCATTGCATAAGCTTGAAATTGAAGAATTAGAAAGGTTGTCAACCTATGCAAAGAAAAATGGCATTATGATTGAAGTTGGAACCAGAGGCATAAAAACTGAACATTTAAAACAATACATTAAGATTGCTAATATTCTACAAAGCAAAATAATAAGGGTCGTTATTGATACAGACGATCACAAGCCTGATTTTAATGAAATTGTATCTTTATTAAGTAAAATTCAACTGTATTTAAAAGAAAATAGTATTGTTTTAGGTATTGAAAATCATGATAGATTTAAATCAACAGTATTTGCAAAAATTGTTGAAACACTGCATACTCCTTTTATTGGTATTGTTATGGACACAGTAAATTCATTTTCATGTGAAGAGAATACACGTCAGGTAATGGATGCGCTATCACGATATACAATAAATTTTCACGTTAAAGATTTTGAAATAAAACGTGTTCCAAATAGTATGGGGTTACAGGTTATTGGTTCAATTGCTGGGCAAGGATTTTTAAATATTCCAGATATGATATATGAACTGAGGGAACATGCTCAAAGTGATTTTAGTGTTATTCTTGAACACTGGATGCCACCGGAGAAAGACATTCATAAGACAATGCTCAAAGAAAATATGTGGGTTGAAGAAAGCATTAAATATTTGAAAAAAGAACTGAGGCAATAGGTAAAAGCCACTAAGGAGGTAATTATGAAGAAAAGAATTTTAAGTTTAGTTTTGTGTATGGCTATGTTATTAGTTACAGTTACAGGTTGTTCTTCAGAAAAGAACAATAAGGAACCAGGATCTTCTGCAAAACCTAAACAAAGTGCATCTACAACGCCTAAACAAAGTGCATCTACAACGCCTTTGCAGAGCACAGATGTATCCAAAACAACTGATACTCCTAAAGGAGATTGGGTTATAGGGCTTTCCAATTCATATTATGGAAACACTTGGAGAAAACAAATGGTGGATTCCTTTACTAAAGTTGCAGAGGAAGCAAAAGAAAAAGGGTATATTAAGGATTTTATTATCCAAAATGGCGATAATACGGTAAATGCGCAAATTGCACAAATTAACAGTTTTATTTTAGAAGGTGTAGACATTATATGTATTAATGCTGCTTCACCAACTGCATTGAATAGTGTAATAGATAAAGCGGTCAATGCAGGAATTCAGGTTGTGGCTTTTGATTCAACTGTTACTAATGAGAAAGCTTATACAATGGACTATGACTTTGTTAAATTTGGAGTAGATTGTGGGACATATGTAGCAAAAGCTCTCGGTGGAAAAGGTAATGTTGTTATGGTGCGTGGAGTATCAGGAACGACCCCAGACGAGCAAATGGCACAGGGATATGAACAAGTAATAAAATCTAATCCGGATATGAATATAGTAGCTACGGTACAAGGTGAAGCTTCTTCTACTGTTGCTCAAGAGGAATTTTCTAAGATATTACCAAGCTTAGATAAAGTAGATGCAGTATATAATCAAGGTGGAGACACCTTTGGTATAATTCAGGCGTTTGAACAAGCAGGAAAGGAAATTCCTATGATTATAGGTGATAATTCAGCAGAATTTCTTAACTGGTGGTCTAAGAATAAGACTTATAACACAATTAGTATGAGGGCTGCGCCACAATGTGGATCTGCTGCATTCTGGACCTCGCTCTATATATTAAATGGTGTTAATGTACCAAAGAAAATGACCCTTGCGTTATCCACAATAATGGTAGATGATGTAGATCAATTTGCAAATCTGGAAGCGGGTACTATTGCTGGAAAAGACTGGACACCTGAAATGGTTATGAATGATATTATATTAGCATCTCAAAAGGAAAACTAGTGAACAATTAGATTTTGTAAAGGAAGATTTTGTATGAAAACTATAATATCGTCAGAAAACAATACTTTTCTTGAACTGAAAGATATTGTAAAAATCTATGGTAATACTACAGCTAACAACCATATTAGCATGAAACTTGGTAAAGGAGCTATTCTTGAATTGGTTGGCGCAAATGGTGCTGGGAAAAGTACTCTTATGCGAATTATATCTGGAGTGACTATACCGAATGTAGGCCAGATGTCTATGGATAATCAAGATATTAACTGGAGAAAATATTCGCCTTCGGATGCGAGTAATATGGGAATTAGGGTTGCTTATCAAGAGTTATCTTTATGTGAAAATTTAAAAGTATATGAAAACTTTTATGTGGAATTAAATACTTTATTTTCTAAAGAGATTAGATGGAGAAAAAAAGCCATTCAATTAGCTGAAGAACAATTGAATAAAGTGTTTCCGGATAATGGTATAGACGTTACTTGTGAATTGTCAGAACTGTCCATTGCACAACAGCAAATGGTTGAGATAGCGCGTGCATTTACTGATCCAAACTTAAAATTATTAATCTTAGATGAACCGACTTCATCGTTGCCAATAAAACAGACAAACCAATTATTAGAGTATATAAAAAGGAAATCTTCAGAAGGAATCACGTTTATATATATCTCACATAGATTGTTTGAAATTATGGAGATAACTAATAAAATATGTATCTTAAAGAATGGCACATTAGTTTGGAATGGTAATACATTAGATGTAACGGAAGAATTTTTGATTAGTACAATGGGAGCCAGTGAGAATCCAGTAGAACTAAATCATGGGAAAATTGAGAAAAAAGAAACCGAAATACTGCCTGATATAAATAAGAACACTTTAGTTCAAATATCTAATGCGTCCCATGGTATGCTTCGTAATATTAGTCTTAATGTTTACGGAGGAGAAGTTATAGGTATTGCGGGCCTTGAAGGTAATGGTCAAAGGGAATTACTAAAAGTTATATTTAGTACGCCGTTTGCATTGCGTAATAGTGTTAAGAAATGTGGTAGTATAGCATATGTAACTGGAAATAGAAAAGAAGAAGGCAATTTTTCTCTTTGGTCAATTATGGACAATATATCTATAACTTCTAAAGTGAAAGGCCCTTTGTTTAAAGTCTTTTCTGAAAAGAAAACCCTAATTGAATCAAAAAATATATACGACCAGCTTAAAATTAAAGGAGAGTCGCCTAAGGCAGATATTACAAGCTTATCAGGTGGAAACCAACAAAAGGTATTAATAGCAAGAGCATTATTAGCTGATGCAGATATAATCATATTAGATGATCCTACTCGTGGAGTTGATATTGATACAAAACGACAGCTATATAACCTTTTTCATGAAATGGCTATAAGAGGGAAACTTGTAATATGGTATAGTTCTGATGATGCAGAATTAGATATCTGTTCTAGAGTATTTGTTGTTCGTTATGGTTTGATAGTTAAAGAACTTAATCATAAGGACATTAGCAAAGATTCAATCATAGAGGCATCATTTAAAGCGGTTGAAGTAAAGAAAACAGATGTAAATGCTAAGAGAAACAAAAAAATACCGAGTTTTACAATTCCGGTGTTATCTTTAGCAGTGATGTACATAGCATGTGGTTTGATTCAAAAATCTACATTTACTATTTTTGGTGTTGAATTATTGATAAGTGGCTCTTTGCCACTTATCATTGCAACACTAGGACAAGTTTTTATTATTGGATTGAGTCATACTGATTTAGGTATAGGCAATTTTATGGGTTTGATAAGCGTTATTACTGCAACAATACTGTGTGAAAACCCTTTATCAGGACTTCTATGTATAATAATCTCTCTTGTGTTATATTCATTAATGGGTTTGTTAATATGTGTACGAAATATTCCGGCAGTTATTGTAACACTAGGAGGGTCTTTTGTTTGGACAGGCTCTGCACTGGTATTGCAGAATATGCCGGGTGGGAATTCGCCTCAATTATTGACAACAATATTTAATGGAAGTCTTTTCGGGGTTTCTAATGTTGTCTATATTGCAATAGTAGTAGTGCTTATTGCTTCAACTATCTATAGATCTAAATACGGGACAGTTTTGAAAGGTTTTGGCAATAATGAAATATCCATGATTCGTAGTGGTTGGTCTAAAAAGAAGGCTTTTGTAAGTATATATCTTTGCGCTGCTGTATTTGCAGCTGTCGGTGGAATGGCCTTTACAGCAATTACATACTCATCTGATGCAGAAGCAATGAATTCATATACATTGTTGACCGTTGCTGCAGTTATTCTCGGTGGCGGGACTTTAATAGGTGGAAGGGTTAATCATATTGGAGCTGCTTGTGGTGCGTTAACTTTATCTTTGGTAACCATTTTATTAGGTTTCTTACACATAAGTACAGATTTGACAGCTGCTGTTCAAGGGTTGCTACTTATTATTATTCTTTCATTAAGACTTTTCAAGAAGGAGGAGAAGAAATGAGTAAAATAAAAACCCGTTTAGAACAATATCATTGGGTTTGGGCTGCTCAAGGAGCATTTGTGATGTGGGTTGTCATGTGCATTATTAGCGGTAGCTTAAATATAAGTAGTCTTATAGCAAATTTTACTTCTGCATCCTTCTTGACAATAGCAGCACTAGGACAGATGATTGTTATGACAACTGGGCGCGGTGCTATTGATCTCTCAATTCCTAATGTCATAACATTATCAGCCTTTTTAACAATGGGAATGATAAATGGAAATAATAGTAGAGCTCTTCCGGTATTACTAATTGTTTTATTAGTCGGAATGCTAATTGGAGTGCTAAATAGTGTCTTAGTAGTTTATATGAGAATCACACCTATGGTTGCAACACTTGCAATGGGATATATTGTATCGAGTGCTGTTTCATTATATAATCGTCAATATAATGCTATGACAGTATGTAGTATCCTGCAGAGTATTACTAAAATAAGAATTTTTGGAATCCCTATTGTATGTTTTATTGTTGTAGTTATTGCAATCCTAGTTTTTTTATTGTTCAAGACGGTTACTTATGGTAAAGCTCTTACTGCATTAGGACAAAATAAGAAGGCGGCTGCTCTTGCTGGTATTAAAGTAAATAAGGTTGAAATTATTGCTTATGTTTTTAGTGCTGCATTAGCTGCTCTTACTGGATACTTGTTATCAGCAAGAGTTGGAGGTGCATTTTTGGGAATGGGTGACTCCTATATGCTTGATACAGTTGGTAGTGTAGTAATTGGTGGAACCCTGGCATCAGGAGGAAGGGCTGTTCCTGGTGGAACCGTATTTGGAGCTTTGTTTTTATGTTTAGCAATGACAGCTATGCAAATAGCTAATTTCTCTGTTGGCGTGCAAAATATTGTAAAGGGATCGTTGATAATTCTAGTTCTATTGTTAAGCAAAAACGAAGATAATATGTAACAGTAGAGGTGGTCTAACTTGAATTTTTTATTTAGCAAGTTTATACTAATTGTGATATGAAATATCAAATTATGAAGAAAGAGAGTAATTATGAAGGGTTCTATAATGGGAAAACCAGAAATAATTCCAATAAAAGAACAATCTTCAGTCATGAAAATTGTACATGATTTGAAATTGTTACTAATTGAGAGAAAATTAAAAGTCGGTGACAGATTACCAAATGAATATGAATTAAGTAATATGTTCGGTAAGAGTCGAGGAAGCATTCGAGAAGCGGTTAAAATTCTGGAATCTTTTGGTGTACTAGAAGTGCGAAGAGGCGACGGAACATATGTGTCTGCTTGTGCAAATTCAAATATGTTTGATGCGTTATTTTTTAAGATTATTGCATTAGGTACTGATTTTAAAGAATTATTACAGTTGAGAGAGATTCTAGAAACAGCAATCATAGAAATGGTAATACAAAATTACTCAGAAGATAAGTACTTAAAAATCGTTGATGCTGAAACCTTACTGGAAAGTGGTATCTCCAATAATATTGGAAAAGATAAGTTGGTAGAATATGATTTGAATTTCCATGCTGTTTTAGCGGAACAGACAGGCAATATGGTGCTCAAAAATGTATATGAGAATATGATGGATATATTTGCGCCTTTTATATCATATTCTTATATGGAACAGAGTGCTGAAAATTCTTTTTCAGTTGTTAATCACCATGAAATGTTTGTAAAGGCAATAAAAGAGCGGAATATTGATTATGGTCGTTATGCTGTTAAGAAATCCTTGCAGGATTGGGAAAAATTAAACGGTCAATATTTTGTAAAAATGTAGGTACACAATTTAGAAATTAAAGCTTATACAGATTTAGATCTATGTATGCTCCCTTTTAGATGGATAGTTAATTACTAACTATTTTTCTAGAAGGGAGTAAATAGTGTGTGAATAAAATTCTGTAAGTATAGATTTTCTATGGTAATGATGACATATGCCAGGGTACAAATTTTTCTAGTGGATAGATGCATATCAATACCGAGATAATACCAAACAGTATTGATTCAATAGAATATATAAAACTGTAAAGTACCATTTGAAAATAGAATAGTTCACCCAAGGCTAGGGCTACAAGTTCGATGGTCTCTGCTCTGTACAGCCGAGGTCTCGAGCTTAAAAAGAAATCCTTTTTTTGTCCTTTACATACATAACAAGAATGGAACATTACATTACGAGGTCTGTCAGCGAGTGTATGTTGGATTGCGAAGTTTGACAAGAGGCTTAGTGTAGTAAGATAATTTTAAACTTACAATGAGTATTTTCAGATTGTATAACATGTATAAGATAAATGGAGGTTTTGCTGGTGCAATCAGGGAAAATGTGAGTATATCTAGGGAATATTGTATGCTTGTTCAAACGAGTAGAAATACGATCTCCAACTAAATTGTCGTTCATAACTATACCTTGTTGGGATAAGAGAAATTTAGACTGAAACAGGCTTTTGTACATTTTACGCCTATAAACAGGTATGTAATCACATTGGTGCCCTTGAGAAAGAAAAAGCCTCTAGGATTGTATATACATTTGCTGAAACTACCAAGATCAATAATTATATTCTGCTCTTACTTGCTGAGAGAAGAAACACTAGGAAACAAAGATCATGATTTATGAAAGTATAGCTCCCTTTGGCAGATGAAATATATATCAAGTATTTTGACACTAGAAAAAACAACTCCATGTGTTTCGTTTGACTTATTGGAGTTGCTTTTTTAGTGTTAGTATATCAATATTCATTTTTTCTAGCGTTATTGTTATACGGCGCTGTACTATTTCTTACAATTAGATTAGTGCTAATCAACATTTTTGTTACAGCTGAGGAGGGGAACTTGATTTTATCTAATAACAGTCTGACAGCCCAGATTCCTATATCCGAACATGGAACTTCAATTGTTGTAAGAGGAGGATCAGATATAGAGGAATAAGGTATGCTATCAAATCCAATAACTGAGATATCCTCTGGAATACGATAACCAAATTCCTTTAAAGCCTTCATGGTGCCTAGCGCGATGCTATCGTTATTGGCAACGAGAGCTGACGGAAAGGTTCTTCCATCTACAAGCATTTCTTTGATAGATGTATAAGCACCTTCGGGAGTAGGTGCAACATAATAGATATTAGAGTCATCTACCTGAAGTCCGTGTTCTGCACATGCATTATAAAAAGATTTAAAGCGTATTAAACAATTGTTAGCTGGCATGTTATTTGCTAAAAATCCAATAGATGTATGCCCTAGGTCAATAAGATGATTTACTGAAGAGTAAATTGCTTCCTCATTGTTCATAGTTATACAATTATATTGTAGCATTGGCATAGGATTATCTATTATAACCGCAGGAATATCGATATCTGATAGCAAGTCTATTGCGGTGCTATTGTTAAGCTCAGTTCCTAATATCAGCAAGCCATCAGTAGGATTACTCAGTATTAAATCCTTAACTTCGCTAATTTTATTCACATCACAGGTTGCTATAAGAAGGATGTAATCTCTTTTACGGCATTCTTTCTCAACGGCATCAATAATTGCTGAGATAAAACCGAAGTTCCCGTCCACAAGTTTTGCGTGGCTTTTTAACTTCAAAAAACGAATGGTTTTATATTGTGGTTTGCTGGTAGAAATGGTAGAAGCGTCGACTGTATAGCCGTTCTCAACGAGAAGTTTCATAATTTCTTCTCTTTTTTCTCGCCCAACACCACGTTTTTGTTTAAGTACAAGAGATACCGCTGATGGCGATACCCCTGCTAATTCTGCAATTTCCTTTAGTTTCATATTTTACTCCATAACTCTAGATTTCATCATAGATTAGAACTTTTTTGGCTCTATAGATTAACAGAAGCATATATAGCATGCCATAAGGGATATAATGTTGTCCAGTTAATTGAATAAGGATCAGTAATTACTAGCATTCTAATAACTATTTTAGTACATTTTTATTGAAAATCAATGTTTTTTCAGAACAATTTAGGATTTTTAGTAAAATTAATAAGTGTATAATCTAAATCTTATGCATATTTATTGCTGTATATTGATAATAGAGTTAACTTTGCCCATAGTATGCATTAGCCCCATGTTTACGTAAGAAATGTTTATCTAGAAGCTCTTGTTGCATAGAATCAATAGAGTTATTTAAAGCAAGGTTATGCCATGCCATAAAAGATACTTCTTCAAGAACTACAGCATTATGTACAGCCTCTATAGGACTGGTTCCCCATGCAAATGGGCCATGGCTGTTAACAAGAACAGCTGGAATGTTATTTGGATTTATGTTTTTGTGGGTCTCGATAATAACAGAGCCAGTTTCTTTTTCATAGGATCCATTTATCTCTTTAGGGGTCATTTTTCTAGTACATGGAATCTCTCCATAGAAATAGTCCGCATGGGTTGTTCCAAGCGCCGGTACTCCTATGCCGGCTTGAGCCATAGTGGTAGCCCATCTACTATGTGTATGAACGATGCCTCCAATATCTGGGAAAGCTCTGTACAATTCAAGATGAGTAGGTGTGTCAGAGGAAGGTTTTAGATCACTGCCTAAAACTTCCCCGGTTTCAAGTGATACAATCACCATATTCTTAGGGCATAGTTTGCCATATTCGACACCTGAAGGCTTAATTATCATAATATTATTCTCTCTGTCTACACCACTTACATTTCCCCAGGTAAAAGTTACTAGGCCATATTTAGGTAATAGCATATTCCCTTCATATACTTCCTGCTTTAATTTTTCAAACATATCAAATCCTCCTTCTTATTTACAACTATTAAGTATCTCTCTAATTGCTTCTGATATCTTAGGGTCTTTAGCATTTGCAAAGAATAACTCTTCAAAATGTTTTAATTGAAATGTTGTTTTTAATAGCTCATGGTCTAGGTTCTTCAATATATCCTCGAAACTAGCATGTGTAACAGTTTTAGCAGTATCGAGCATGGTCTTGTAATACTGCTGTTCCTGTTTCTGTTCTGGTGGATATCCTTGTCCAGGGGTATTGGTAAAGAGGTTCACAATGGTATTCTTTAGATTTATCTCGCTGGCCCAACCAAATCCTTTAGCAAAAGCCAAAGAGACAGCGTTACCGTTGTTAATCTGAGAGAATAGGTATGCATCTACCGGATCTGCAATAAACCCACATTGAACTCCAGGATAGGAATTGCAGGATATTAATATCCCTTGTCCAGTTCCACATCCGGTTATTACAAAATCAACAGCCTTAGAATTCAACAAGGTAGCAGCTAACAATCCTACGTGCACATACGATATAGCGTGTGCATCTTCAAAGGAATTCATGCCATAATTAAATACCTGATGTCCTAATGGATTTAGTGCATCACATAAAATAGAGTAGAGTAAGTCGTTTTTAGATGCCTGACTTGCTTCGTTAATTAGTGCTATTTTCATTGGTGACCCTCCTATTCTTCTATAGCAGATATATTAGTAATATCATTCCACAAGGAATCAATCTTTTCGATGGCTTTTAAATATACTGCATACTTATTCTCATATATTTTGATATTTTTAGGATTTGGATAATATACCTCGGATATATTTGTCATATCTTTTATTGCCTCTTGTATGGTGTTCTTATCTCCACATGCAACAGCTCCGCAGATTGCACAACCTAAAGCTCCGGTTTCTGTTGCCGAGATTACTTCGATAGGGAATTGCATGATATCAGCAAACATCTGTAGCCATACTTTTGAATTCACAACTCCACCTGATAAACGAATGGTTTTTGGTGGACTATTTCTCCGGGTTTTTATCAATTTATCTAAGTGGTACTTGTGAGAGAAGCATACACCTTCATAGACTGAGCGTAAAAGGTGATCACGCTTGTGATGCTTGGATATTCCGATAAAGCATCCTTTTGCATTTGGATGAACGTTACTGCCCAGTATAAAAGGAAGGAATATAGGGGAGAAAATATTAGTATCTATATTGGATATACATTTATTTATATATTCATAAACATCTTTTTTCGTTTTTTCAATAAATAATTCAGGGAACAGATTTTTTAGTATCCAGTCCATATTGCCTGCTGATGTTGGACTGCATTCTTCTATTAAGTAATATTCAGGAATAGCAAATATTGAATTCATCCATGCCGTTCCATCTAGAATTGGAAGCGGACTTAGATATTCGTTAATACTCCATGTTCCGGCAATCATGCAAATATTTGTAGGATTCGTAAGGCCCACGGCTAACCCACAAGCATTAATATCAAACAGACCACCAGCAACAGGAGTACCTTCTTGTAATCCTGTAAGTGCAGATGCTTCACTTGTTATGTAACCACATATATCCGTTGCACATTTTAGTGGAGGAAGAGCATGATACAAGGACTCCAAACCGAATAATTTTAAAAGCTCAATATCATATTGTTTAGTATGTAGGTTTAGTAAATTAGAACCGGAGTAGTCTGAATACTCACCGAAGGCTTCGCCAGTCAGCCTGAATCTTATGTAGTCCTTACATGAAAAAATCCATTTTATGTTATGTATAGTTTCGGGCTCATTATCTTGAAGCCAGGCGAGAAGTGATACTGGTTGGCAAGCCATAATATGTTGACAACTGATTTGAAATACCTTTTCCGCTACGCCGCCTTTTTCCCAAAGTATTGGATAGTTGTAGGCCCGATTATCTGTTGAACATATCCCTTTCCTAACAGGCTTATTGTCTTGTCCCCATAAATATAGTCCCTTCCCATGACCACATACAGTAATACAACGTATATCATCTGGATTAACATTTGATACACGTAAAAGTTCTTTAAGCACTTTACAATTAGCTTCCCACATTTTATCCATATCTTGTTCAGCAAATTCTGGGTGGACTGATTCTATAATTGTATCAGTTGATGATACAGCTATATCCTGGCCATATTCATTGAATAGGCAGGCCTTTATTGTGGTTCCACCATTGTCGATGCCAATATAATACTTCATTATAACTCCTCCTTTAGTGTATTAATTAAGTAGATATGAGTATTATAAAGTGTAAAGAACTAAAATTCAATAAAAATTAATAAAATATACTAAAAAAGTAAAGTGATGATAATATGGAAAGACAAAATAGAATGAACCATATGGTACGATAAATTTACAAAATAACTACTTAATATATATAAAAAACCCAAATTATATACAAGTATCACAATGTATGTAAAATGGAGGATGAATTATTTAGTAAATTTTAGTGTATTTGTGTTGACAAGGAGGAATATTTATGATAAATTTAGTAACAGCATTAGTAAAGATGTTGGTCGTAACTAAATGTAATGTTTAGAAGGAGAGTGGAATGAAAGTACAAAGAAAAGGTGCAGGAGAGAAATATACTCCATTTAATCATTTTGGCATGGCAACTCAGGTTATTTTTAATCCTGATAATGGAAGTGAAAAAGCCAATGTTACTTTATCTACTGTAAAGGCTGGTGGTGGAAGCGTAGATGAGGTTCACGAGAATTCTGATCAGATACTTGTTGTTCTGACAGGAGAGGCGACAGTTATGTCAGAAGGTGTACTTGTAGATAAGCTATATGAAGGGGATGCCTTATTAATATCAGCTGGTGATATACATGCTGTTGTTAATAATTCTGAGGATGACTGTTCGTATATCGCTATAACAGTGCCACCATTGAAAAAAACACATTAATATTATTTAGGAGGAACAAGATGAAGAAAGTTGTAAAACCGTATAAGTTTAGTAATTTTGGAAATGCAATAGATTTTCAAGAAGCACTCGCAAAGGATGGTATGGATTTTCCAGTATCCGAAGACTTATCTATTTTAAGTGAGCCGATAACTTTGGCTAATGGTCATGTCATTCCAAACAGATTAGTTATACAGCCATTGGAAGGCTTTGATGGTACGAAAGAAGGTAATCCATCAGATTTAATATTTCGTAGATATAAAAGATATGCAGAAGGTGGCGCAGGCTTAATCTGGTATGAATCTATTACAGTTGGTGATGATGGTAGATGTAATCCTTTACAGATGATTATTAAAGAAGAGACCGTTCCAGAAATAAAAAGATTAGTATCAGAGTCGAATGATGCTGCTATCGCTAAATTTGGTCGTAAACCATACAACGTTCTTCAGCTTACACATTCTGGTCGAAGAAGTACTAATGAAAAATGGGAATCAATACCTCTTGCAGCTTGTACAAATCCTTATATGGATAGTCATAACGCAATCGATGGTCAATCAGGAGAAGTTATTGTTGCATCCGATGAAAAGATAGAAGAGATTATTGAAGGTTACATCCATGGCGCAGAACTAGCAATGGAGTGTGGTTTTGATTCGGTAGACGTTAAAACATGTCATGAGTACATAATTAGAGAATTGTTATCCGCATATACAAGACCTGGTAAATATGGCGGAAGTTTTGAAAATAGAACAAGAGCAGTAATGGATATTATTCATGGAATCAAGGAACGTTGTGGTGATAAGATTGATATCTGTGTAAGATTAAATGCTTACGACTGTATTCCATATCCATATGGTTGGGGTATGAAACAGGTAGAAGGTCTTATGGAACCAGATCCAACAGAAGTTATCAAGTTATGTAATATGCTTGTTGAAGAAGGCGTTGACCTGATTAATCTATCTACTATGATGCCACGTTATCAGCCAACTGGAGGAGGATGCTTAGTTGAGCATGAGGACGGAGACATTGAACCATATAAAGGTGTGTATGCACTATTTGAGATGACTAAACGAATTAAGGAGCAGGTTCCAGGAGGAGTATTTGTTTGTACTGGTTTAACCTGGTTAGAGAACTTTGGTGCAGCTGTTGGTGCTGGTTGTATTAAAGAAGGCTGGTTTGATATGGCTGGATTTGGAAGACAAGCTTTTGCTTATCCTGATTTTGCTCAAGATATTATTGAAAAAAATAGAATGGTTCGTTCAAAATGCTGTATCACTTGTGATAAATGCTACGATTTGATTCAGAAAGGACATGTTCAAACTGGTTGCGTAATCCGTGATCAAGAGGTGTATCTTCCATTGTATAGAAAACATGTTATGAAACTGGACGATTAATTGGAAGAGAGGGTAATATATGAGATACGTAAAGCTTAATAATACTGATTTAGAAGTATCACCTATTTGCCTTGGGACTGTAAATTATGGAACATTATTAAGTACTAAGGATTCCAAGGAGCAGTTATCGCAATTCTATGAAGCTGGTGGCAATTTTATAGATACTGCCCATATTTATGGAGATTGGGACTGTGATATAAAGGCTATAAGTGAAAGAACGATTGGTGAATGGTTTCAAGAGACAGGCTTGCGAGATAAAATTGTATTGGCAACTAAGGGTGCACATCCTGATTGGGGCTACATGGAAAAGCCAAGGGTAAATAGAGCCTGTATTGAAAAGGATTTAAAAGAAAGCTTAGAGAATCTTTGCACGGATTATATTGATATATATTTCTTACATCGAGATGATATAAACACTCCCGTATCTGAGATTATGGAGTGCCTGGATGATGCAAGAAAGAGCGGTAAGATTCGCTACTATGGTTGCTCAAACTGGACACTTAATCGTATTAAAGAGGCCAGGGAGTACTGCAAAATAAATAACCTTCAGGGATTTACATTTAATCAGTTAATGTGGAGTCTGGCGGATATTAACTTTTATAACCTTACTGATAAAACATTCATCTTAATGGATGAAGAAACGAGAGAGTATCATGCAGAGACAGGTATGAATGTGATGGCATATATGTCGATTGCTAAGGGGTATTTCGCAAGACGCGGAGCTAAAGAGAACCTTCCTTCAAGTGTGACCGATGTCTATGACAACCCATCTAATGACCAGATTTATGAATTCATAAGTGATGTTGTTAAGCAGGGTGAATACTCCTACATGGATCTATCCTATATGTATATAATGGCAGAAAAGCTATTTCCTTCAATTCCATTAGCTTCATTTGATAATGAAAGCCACCTTAGAGCTGGTATAGACTGCATTAATAAATCTATACCAGAAGAAATAGTAGATAAGCTTGCTCTTTTAAAGAAATATGTCTATAGAGAATAGGAAGGTCAGAATTAATATGAAGGAAGATAATATACTAAAACGTTTCGACTTAGCAAAAGATGTATATAAGGATTATGGTGTGGATGTAGAAAGTGCTATTAAGTTAGCTAACAGCATACCAGTTACCCTGCATAGTTGGCAAGGTGATGATTTAATAGGCTTTGACGGCACAGGATCCTTATCAGGTGGTATTGCAACAACTGGAAACTACCCAGGGAGAGCAAAAACAGGTGATCAGCTTCGTGCAGATATAGATAAAGCACTTACCTTTATTCCAGGAAATACAAGAATCGGTATTCATTCATGTCAAGCTGAAACCAATGGAAAGAAAGTTGATAGAGATGAGTACACAGTGGATATGTATAAGAACTGGCTTGATTGGGCAAAGGCTATCGACCGTAAGCTAGATTTTAATCCAACCTTCTTTTCACATCCAAAGATGGATGGAGATTTCTCTCTTGCAAGTAGCAATCCTGATACTCGTAAGTTTTGGGTAGAGCACGGTAAACGGTGTCGTGAGATAGGTGAAGAGTTTGGTAAACAGCTAGACACACAATGTATTACCAACTTCTGGATGCCGGATGGCTATAAAGATGTTCCAGCAGATACCCAAGCACCTAGACAGCGTATGATGGAATCTTTAGATGAGATTTTTTCAACTAACATTAATACAAAGCATGAAATGGAATCAATAGAGAGTAAACTTTTTGGTTTTGGTATAGAGAGTTATACCGTAGTAAGTCATGAGTTTGCGCTAGGTTATAGTATTAAAAATGGTAAATATGTATGCTTGGATGCAGGTCATTTTCATCCGACTGAATCAATAGCTGAAAAGCTGTCAGCTACGGCACCATTTATAGACGGAATTATGCTTCATGTAAGTAGAGGTGTTAGATGGGATAGTGATCATGTAGTTCTCCTTAATGATGAATTACAGCACATAATGAATGAGATTGTTCATAATGGTCTTGAGAGTAAAGTACATATTGGACTTGATTATTTTGATGCTTCTATTAATAGAATAGCTGCATGGGTAATCGGATTAAGAAATACAAGAAAAGCGATTTTACAAGCATGCCTCGATCCAGTGAAACTTAGAAGAGCGGCAGAAAATTCAGGAGATTACACAGGACGTCTTGCATTGCTGGAAGAAAGTAAGTCGTTACCATTTGCATCTATATGGGATTACTACTGCTTAACAGCAGGAGTGCCGTCTGGATATGATTGGATGCAATCTGTTAAAGAATATGAGCGGGATGTATTACTTAACAGATAAGATAAATTACATAGGAAAGGAAGTGACAGGAATTAGTAAAAATAATAATGTTTGGATGATACCTGATATGTATTGGCCGGAGATTACATCCAAAGGACATTATGTCAGCCATGAATCTGTTTGTGTTCTTAATACTGGTAGTGAAGTCTGTGACATCAAGATGACTCTATATTTTGAGGATAGATCCCCGATTAGTCTTACCTCAAAATGCTTACCTAAAAGAACAAAACATATAAGAATGGACCAGGCTGTTCTGGAGAATGGAGATTCAATTCCTAAGGGTCTTGCATACTCAGCAAAAGTAGAATGCTCTGTTCCAGTTGTAGTTCAGTATACACGTGTAGATACAACACAAAATAGTAACTCAATAATGACAACAATGGCATACAGACTTGATGACCAATAAAAGACAAATATCAGGAGGTTCATATGAAGAGAATAATTTCTTTAATTTTAATTTGTGTATTAACATTGAGCATGGTGGCATGTGGTGGTGATAAAGGTGGTAAAAGCGATGTCACAATGGTAGGAACAGATAAATCAGTTAATTCAAGCGATTTTGATACTAAGGTTACACCTAAAGAAAAGTATACAATTGCTGTAGTAGTAAAAAGTGCAGCTCTTCCAGTATGGGAATCTCATATCATAGCAGCTAAAATGGCTGGTGAAGATTTAGGTGTAGAGATTCTTGACTACTCACCAAGTAAGGCTGATAACGTAGAAGAACAAAAAAGAATTCTTGAAGATCTTATAACAACAGGTGTAGATGCAGTTGTTCTTGCACCAGCTAATACTGAAGCTGTAAAGGGACCTGTGCAGGATCTTATTGATGCAGGTATTCCAGTTATCTATGATAATACCATGGGACCATCTGATGTAGATTACTTAACCTATGTTGGTATTGATAATTATGAATGTGGTAAATCAATTGCTAAGGCTATGGGAGATGTATTAGGAGGAGAAGGAAAGGTACTTGTTATGGAAGGTGTACCTGGACAGGCTACTTCAGACATTAGAACAAAAGGCTGTGTTGAAACAATAGAGAAAGAGTACCCTAACATTGTTGTAGAGAAAGGTGTTACTAAATGGCAGTTTGATGAAGGAAGAAAGATCGCAGAAGACTATATCACAAAATGGGGCGATGACCTTAAGGGTATTATCTCTGTTGGTGGTAATCAGGCAGAAGGTGCTGTAGAAGCCATTGCTGCAGCAGGAAAAACAGGTAAAATCTTTGTAAATGGATTCGATGTACAGGAGCCACAGTATGTTGCAGTTGAAAATGGATCAGAGGTATTTACTGTTTCACAGGGTGTTTATTATCAGGCATATTTAAGTGTTGTAGCAGCTATCAAAGCACTTAATGGAGAAGAAGTTCCTAGACTAATTAACTGTCCAATTACAATAGTAAACAAAGATAATCTCAAAGAAATGGATGAAAGACCAGACGCATTGAAAAATAAATAATGTTATAGAATGGAAATGAAGAGTTTTTGTCAGGGCATATAGTGTAGGAAAACACTACCCTGGCAAAGCTTTTTATACAGACTTGATTATTCTATTTTAATAAATTGAAAAGGAATGTGTAAAATATGGCTGAAGAATATTTACTTGAGATGAGACATATAACAAAAAGTTTTCCAGGTGTCAAAGCATTGGATAATATGGATTTTAATCTGAAGTCTGGAGAAGTTCACGTTCTATTAGGAGAGAATGGGGCAGGAAAGTCTACATTAATGAAGGTTCTAGCTGGTGCATACTCACCTGATGGAGGAGAATTATATGTTTCTGGTAAAAAAATCGAGAAATTTAGTCCAATAGAGGCTCAAAAAAATGGAATTGGCATCATATATCAGGAGTTTAATTTAATTCCTTATCTTACAGTTGCCGAAAACATCTTTATTGATCATATGAAAAAAGCAGTAGGACCTTTTATCAGCAAGAAGAAAATGCATGAGGAAGCAAAAAGGATACTAGATGATATGCATATGAATGTTGATACTCATGCACTGGCCAATTCAATTCCTATAGCACAGCAACAGATGGTAGAAGTAGCAAAAGCACTGACTCATGATATCAAGATACTAATCATGGATGAGCCAACTGCTTCGTTGTCAGATACTGAGATTGAGAAGTTATTTGACATTGTTAGGCAGTTAAAGGCGAAGGGAATTGGCATAATCTATATTTCACATCGTCTTCAAGAAATCCCGGTTATTGGAGATAGAATAACTATATTACGAGATGGAAAATATATAGCGACCAATCATGTTAAAGATATTACAACAGATGAGATTGTTAAGTTAATGGTTGGCCGTGAAATAACTGATTTGTATAAGAGAGACAGACAGAAGCCGGGTGAGGTTGTACTAAAAGTTGAGCATCTTAATTCATCAAAAGAGAAGCTGGAGGATATTAACTTTGAGCTTCGCCGAGGAGAAATTGTTGGGCTCTCAGGTTTGGTAGGTGCCGGTAGAACTGAATTAGTTAGAGCTATCTTTCATGTTGATAAATACGATAGTGGAGAAATAACTATGTTTGGCGAGAAAATTAGCAAAAAGCTAACACCTCAGCAAGTTATTGAAAAAGGCTTTTCTTTCCTTCCAGAGGATAGAAAGAGACAGGGATTATCACTTATCTTACCTATAAGTCAGAATGTGGTTATGGCTAGTTTAGAGAAGTTGAATCCTAGGGGATATATACAAAAAGCAAAAGAGAAGAAAACGGTAGACAAATTTATAAAAGATATCAATGTAATAACTCCTTCCCAGAATCAATTAGCTAGAAATCTTTCTGGTGGTAACCAGCAGAAAGTTGTATTGGCAAAGTGGCTTTGTACAGAGGGTGACATTATTGTATTTGATGAACCTACCAGAGGGATAGATGTAGGTGCAAAAGGTGAGATATATGCATTAATGAATGAACTTGTTAAGCAAGGAAAGGCAATATTAATGATTTCATCTGAACTGCCAGAAATAATAGGGCTCAGTGACAGAATATATGTTATGCGTAATAGAAAAATAGTTAAGGAGATTACATCTGAGGAAGCTACTCAGGAATTGATTATCTCATACGCAATGGAAGGTGCTAGGGAGGATGAGAAAAATGAGTAAAGTAATAGATTACCTAAAGAGAATAGTGAAGAAAATTTCTATTGTTACTTGGTTTATTCTTTTGCTAGTTATTATCTTTAGTTGTGTATCTGATCAATACCTAACTATGAGAAATCTTAACATTCTATTGCAGCAAGGGTCCGTATTATTAGTTGTTGCATCAGCAGCTACATTTGTAATTATAAGTGGTGGCCTGGATCTTTCGTTGGGTGGCATATTAACGGTAACAGGTATAGTTGTAGCTCTAAGTGTAAATGCAGGTATACCTATTCCGCTCGTGTTACTTATTGGTGCAGCAACAGGTTTTGCATCTGGAGCAGTCAATGGATTCCTAATATCATACTGTGGATTACAACCGTTTATTGTCACGCTAGGTACACAAGGTGTATTTTATGGAATAGCTTTAGTTCTTTCAAATAAGGTAGGAATTCCTGTATCTAATGAATCATTTGTTAATTTAGGAAATCTAATTAATAGAGTTATTCCAATGGCTTTTATAGCATGCTTTATCATATACCTATTTGCAATAATTGTTCAAGATAGAACTAAGCTCGGTAGATACCTATTTGCAATAGGAGGAAATAACGAAGGTGCAAGATTGTCAGGAATTAATACAAGATTCTGGAAGTGGTTTTTATACGGCTTTGCAGGGCTACTTACAGGACTTGGTGCAGTTATCCTTGTTGCAAGGCTAGAGGTTGCTGATCCACTGGTAGGTATGAAGTGGGAATTCGAGGCGATTGCAGCTACAATATTAGGAGGTACCGCGCTTAATATTGGAAAAGGTGATGTAAAGGGTACAATAGTTGGAGTAGCATTGCTAACGGTTATTAGGAGTGGATTAAACGTTATTAGAATTCCATCTATATGGCAGCCAGCAATAATTGGTTTGGTAATTGTTTTGGCTATTGTATTCCAAGTAAGTATTACTTCAAAGGAGACGAGACAATGACCAAAAATAGATTTAAATTTACTATTGATATGTTACCTATGATAAGCCGCATAATAGTATTAGTTTTGATAGTACTTTTGGGATTTTTCATTGATTCTTCTTTTGTTTCATTTAGGAACATAAGCAATGTATTTACAAATGCTAGTATACTGATAATACTTGGAGTAGGACAAACAATAGCAGTAATTACAAATGGACCGGATTTGTCATCTGGTTCCGTCATGACAATAAGTGCAGTTGTAACTTCAATCTTAATGAAATCTTACAATGTTAATTTTTTGATAGCTATTATAATAGGGTTGCTACTAGGAGCCTTATTGGGTGCTATTAATGGATATATGATAGCTTATGTAGGAATTCCATCCTTTATTTCTACATATGGACTACAATGGGCTGTATTTGGATTTGCTTATGTTATTCTCAATGGATATGTACTATATGATTTTGATAGCACATTTAGATTTATAGGTAATGGCAATCTATTTGGAGTGTTTCAAATGCCTATTGTGGTAATGATAATTGTATCCCTAATTGGTATATTCATACTAAAGAAAACTACTCTGGGTAGAAAATTTTATGCAGTCGGATCTAATAGAGTATCTGCAACAATGTCAGGTATCAATACTAAAACAGTAATATTACGTGCTTTCATTATCAGTGGTTTAATGTCGGCATTCGCTGGTATCCTGTTTGTAGCTAGAATGAACGCTGTTCAAGCGGATATCGGAAGTGCATACTTACTTCCAATTCTTGCTACTGTTTATATGGGAGGAACTAGTGCTGCAGGCGGTGAAGGTGGTATTGTAGGTACTGTTGTTGGCGCATTGGTTATTACAATGGTTAATAACTGTATGAACCTTTTATCTGTTCCAAGTGAATGGAGAGATGCCATCATAGGTGTGTTAATTATCTTTACAGTTTTGATGGATATTGTTGTTAAAAAACGTATCTTATCCAGCAAACAATTAAGTGTTTAAAACTGATAACCTATTATAAGAAGGACTAGAATGAATAAAGAAAGAAGTATATATACTTTTTCTGTAAAACTGTCAGTGTTCTCTACTGCATTTGCATCAGGAACTCTTTCCGTATTACTAAATGAAGTAATCGCATATTTTGGTGTCTCACATATAAAAGAGGGACTAATGAGTAGTATGATTAGTACTGGATCACTTTTTGCATTGCTATGTATCATTTTACTAAATGGTGGATTTAAAAAACAGTATATCATTATTGCAATGGGCTACATAACTGCCATCGCCTTGATGTTACAAGGAGTTGTAAATTCTTACTATTTATTTATTATACTTTGTTTTGTTATGGGGTTCGGTAATGGTGCAGTTGATACTACTCAAAGTGCCTTTTTAGCAGATGTAAATAAAGAAAATACATCTAAGCATATGGGAACGCTTCATGGAATATTTGGAATAGGCTCAATGATTATTCCAATTATTTTGAAGAAAATGTTGGATGTATTTAGTTGGAAAACAATATATGTATTAGTTGGTTTATGGTGTTTTGTATTTATAACTCAGTTTGCAGTTGTAACTGTAAAACTGGGCACAAGTAAAACTAGTTCAGAAAAGAAACAAAGCAAGCTCTCGATAAAGGAGTTCTGGCCTTTTATTTCAAAGAATGGCCTACTATTGGTTGCTGTTAGTATGTTTTTTGGGGCGGCAGCGCAGAGTGGTGTAATTATATGGGTAATCAGATATGTCTCCATATATCTTGGCTCTGCCACTATTGGTACGTTGTGTCTGTCTTGTTATTGGATAGCATGTACAATTAGTAGAATTTTATCACCAGTATTACCATTTAAACCTATAAGTTTAGTGACTGCTGGTGCTTTCGTATCAGCAATTACGTGGTTTCTTGCAATTACAATTAATAGTCCATATATGATTATGATTGCTTGTGTTGTAGTAGGTTTAGCCAGTGGATCCTGCATTCCTATGTCAATTACACAGGCGTCGAGTATGGCCAGAGACAACACTACGTTATCTACCAGTACTCTTATGTTTTTTAAGACTGTTGCACAAGCATTATCACCAATTATTGTTTCGTTTTTTATGGGGATTTGCAATATGCAGATAGGAATGTATGTGACTGTTCTATTTTTTATGATTAATGGTTTGGTAGGTTTTTGTTTTATTAAAAAAAAACATAATTTAATTTAAAACCGAGGTACATTATGAGAGAAAACAAATTATATACACTTGGACTATATGAAAAAGCAATGCCAAGTGATTTAAGCTGGAAAGAAAAGCTAACAGCTGCAAAAGAGGCTGGATATGATTTTGTTGAGATGAGCATTGATGCTTCTGAAGAAAAGATCTCCAGAGTATATATGAAGAAAGAAGAGAGACTGGAAATTATTAAAACCATGTACGACGTTGGTTTACCAATAAAAACCATGAATGTAAGTGCATTGACTAAGTATTCATTAGGAGATGAGAACAAGGAGATATGTCAGCGTGGTATTAATATATTAAAACATGCGATAGAGCTTGCAGATGATTTGGGTATTCATATTATTATGGTACCAGGATATGATATATATTATGGAGAATCTACGTATAGCACGCAACAAAGATTTATTAATAATCTAAAATACGGTGTGGAATTGGCTGCAAAACATAGTATTCTTCTTGAGCTGGAAACAATGGAGAATGATTTCATGAATACGGTATGGAAAGCCATGTATTATGTTAATATGATCAAATCACCATATTTAGGGATATATCCGGATTCTGGAAATATTAAAAATGCAGCATCTTTACTAGGCTTAGAAGAAACTCAGGATATCATTAATGGTGCTGGTCACATTACCGCAGTGCACCTAAAGGAAACAAAGCCAGGTAAATATAGAGATCTAATGTACGGAGAGGGCCATGTGAATTTTCAAAAAGTAATAAGCGCGGCTTGGAAGATTGGCGTAAGGAAATATGTAACAGAATTCTGGTATCAAGGCAATAAGGACTGGAATGATGATTTAGAACGTGCTTGCAGCATGATGATTAAGATACTGGATGCTCAAAAGTAAGAATCATTGTGGCTAGAACAAAACCAAAGAGTTTCTAAAAGATTTCGGTCTTTTAGAAGCTCTTTTTTATTTATGGGCTTTTTGATGATTGAAGTCTTGGAATGCGGTGGAAAAGTGATACTCGGTTATGATACATGCGTATAGATTAAGGAGAGAAAACTTTGCCAAGTACTAGGGCTGAAGGCAACGAATTACTACTGATGGAAGTAACAGCGGGAAAAGGCATTGAAATGAGAAAACAAGAAATAGTTGTTATATAAAGAATTAAGGGTTTTTCCTAAAAGCAATAAGGTATATGGTTATCGGATATGCAATAAGTAAGAGATTGATACGGAATTAGTGAAGAGTTTGATATTTAATTACTACACATAGTTTAACGATGAGGAAATTAATATTGCAGCATTGTGGAATGGATATAGAATAAGAAATTGTTCTAAAGCCCAAGATGAACAGGTTTTAAAAAAGATAAAACTGGAACGAAGAAATTTCTTAATTAGGAGATATCAGCGAAACGTTAATTAAACTAGTATATAAATAGGAAGAAACAAGTTTCACTTAGAGTAACTAATCTGTTCATTTATAAACAGAGGTTCTGTAAACCTTGGTTTTGGTGATTTCTTACTATACGTAAAAGGTTTTAACCTTCTCGTACACGCTAATTGGCTAAAGTCTAATGCACCACTACCAGATATTCATAGACATAGATGTAGCAGGAGTACGAATCCTCTTACACAAGCTTATAAAATAAAAGCCTTATTTTTCTTGAAGATGTGATAGCAAGATAATATACTGTAATCAAGGTATTTGTAATACTTTAGAGGAAGAGAGTTGATAAGAGAAAATGAGTAGTGTAGCAGAAATAAGCAATTTATATTTGCGTAAAGTGGAAATTAAGGACGCAAAAACTTTATTTGATTGGTCTAATGAAGAAGATGCAAGAAAAAATTCGCTTTCAGCGAAACCTATTATATGGGAAGATCACCTTGTTTGGCTCAAAGGTAAGCTAAATGACCAGAATTGCTATTTCTACATTCTTACAGATGGAACTATTGATTATGGAACCATAAGACTTGCTTATAATGAAGAAAAAATGGCTTAATCATATCGTATAGTATTGATGCTAGATATAGAAAATGTGGTCTAGGAACAAGAACATTAGAATTAATAGAAGAGAAATCTATAGAACTTAGTAAAAAGAATGATATACGATATCTTATTGGAAGAGTAAAAGTTAGTAATTATGCAAGTAAAAAGTGTTTTGAAAAAAATCATTATTTACTTATACGAAACACAAGTAAAGAAATTGATAGGTGATTAGGAGGAATAAGCTGACCCATGCCATAAGATATTTAATTTAAGATATATTATACTTAAGGACATATATAGCATCATATAAAAAGGACTTTTCATGAATTGATTTTCCATTAGCAAGATTTTTCTAACTATGGTAATCACCTCATGTAAAGTCCTTTAATGTTTCGTAATATACTAACTCTAGATAAAATTCATGTTGAAATCTGAAAATATTAGTTGAAATTGAAAAAAAAGAGTATATAATAAAGAAGTCAATATAATACATAAAAATCTAAAAATTAACAAAAGATTAACGATAAATTCTTTAAATTGGCATAAAATTTATTCTTGTAGATATTTTATATAAGCAGAATATAAAATTGACTCTATAAGCAGGAAGGAGAATGGCATGGATATAGTTACTTTATTTAGTATGGTTTTTACTTTAATAGCATTAATTGTAGCCTTTGTATTAGAGGGAGGTGTAGTTGGTTCGTTATTGCAACCTACAGCGGCGATTATTGTATTTGGAGGTACTTTAGGTGCAGTTGGAGTGTCTTTTCCAGGAAAACAGCTGAAAAGATTTCCAAGCCTTCTTATGAAAGCATTTAGAACCAAGAAAGACGAAAGACCAACTATCATTACACAATTAGTTGAAATGTCACAAAAAGCAAGAAGAGAAGGCTTATTATCTTTAGAGCAGGAGGCTAATTCCGGGAAGTATGATGATTTCATTTCAACTGGGATTCATTTAGTAAGTGATGGCATGGAGGAAGAGGGAATCCGTAGGGTTTTGGCGAATCGAATTACAACTATGGAAGAGGAAAGTGAGAAAGGAATTGCAATATTTGAGGCAGCTGGAGGCTTTGCGCCCACCATGGGAGTGTTAGGAACGGTTATGGGATTAGTACAAGTATTAGGCAATTTATCTGATCCAGGAGAGCTAGGCGCTAAGATAGCTGTAGCATTTATTGCCACCCTGTATGGAGTTGGTTCTGCTAATATATTGTGGTTACCACTTGCTAATAAGTTAAAAGAAATAAGTAGTATCGAAGTTAGAACGAAAGAAATGATAACAGAAGGAATTCTTTTGCTTAGAGCAGGAGGAAACCCAGAGTATATGAAAGAGCATCTGAAAGGATATTTAGTGGATGAAAAAGAAAGCAAAAAAGAAGAAAGATAATAGTGAAAGATGGTTGCTTACATATTCAGATCTTATTACCTTACTTATGATTTTGTTTGTAGTGTTATATGCAATGAGTATTATGGATAAAGGCAAGTATGAGAATTTGTCACAGTCACTCAATAGTGCTTTAGGTGATGGAGTTTTATCGTCTGGTAATGAAGGTGGCGACAGTGTAATCGATCCTAATATCAAGCATGATAGATCTGTTTTACCCCCAAGTAATTCTAAGGAGCCAATTGCCAGTAGTAATCCTAAACCAACAGCCACATCAAACGAGGATTCTAATAATGTTACGAATAAAAATGACATGGAGCAATTAAAAGATAAATTGGGCAGTACTGTATCAAATCTTAATTCTAATGTTATATTAGATACATCGGTTACATCAAATACATTAATTATTTCATTAAAAGATAAAACTGCATTTGAAAGTGGAGAAGCCCAATTAACCGATAAAATAAAAGCAGTATTGGACAAAATTGCACCACTGTTAAACCGATTTGGTAATCAGATTATTGTCGAAGGACATACAGATAATAGAAAACCTGGTAAAAATGTTTCGTATCCTACAAACTGGTCTCTCTCCACTGCAAGAGCATGTAATGTTGCAGAATATTTAGTGGAACAAGGTAAGATTGATGGAAAGAGAATATCAGCAATAGGCTATGGGGAGTATAAACCGGTAGTCAGTAATAATACGAAAGAAGGAAGGCAAAAAAATAGAAGAGTAGATATAGTAATATTGTATTGATTGTTAGTATTTTTTAGGGTAGGCATTTTGCCTATCCTATCTTTTACTTGAAGATTTCCAATATATGGGTTATAGTTAATCTATAGTATAGCACATAAGTTGAGTAAATTGAGAGGATTAGGAGGAATCACTCTGTATTACAATCAGTGTAAATCCTTATATCCATCCATTGAGCGGCTTGCTCAGGCTGGATATAATAAACTTGCAGAATTCATTTTTACAATGTTTGAATGGTTATACCATACTGCAGTTACAGCAAACAATTTAGCTGCTTTTTATGAAGAGCATGGTATAACGATAAGACATTTTCATTTTATCAGGATAGAGAGTAACATTGATATGGTTAAGTATTATTATACGATTTCTAATCAAAGAAAACCTAACGTAAGAGCTGCTTGTTCATTGGGGTACATGGCTTTTCAGAATGAGAGCTATAGGGAAGCTTTGTTTTATTATAAGAAGGCGTTTAAAATAAGAAAGAGACCAGAGTTATACTATAATTTAGCGGTTCAATATAGCTATTTAAAGCAGTATGAGAAGGCAGTTCCTTATCTTAATAAAGCGATTCGCTCATTAAGGGGAGAATATAAAAGACAAGCCTCTCTCTTACTTATCTATGTATATGCTTTGAGTGGATGTATACAATTGGCTAAAGAACATTATAGAAATTATATAAGTACGTATAAGGAAGTAGATATGGACTTACTTCAGCTTGCATTTATCTGTCAGGAGTATGATTACATTGATAGAAACTGCTTGGCATTAAGCAAAGAGAATGGTTTACGGATTATAGATGTAGAAGTTGTGCTTCGTTCTTTGTATTTGGTGGAAAAGAATAAACTGGCCGACTATTTTCTAAAGAAGTGTTTAAACAATCCAACCTGTCATGATAAGGAACAGTGGATGAAACAATGTAAAGAAGTATTAGAGAAGGTTAATAGTAATAATAGCCAGGAATATATTCCTGATTTACAAATAAGCCCTATTTTACATAAGAAAATGTATTTCTATAATGATCCGAGTTATTATGGCAAAATAGGACTTCCAAGATAGGAAGTCCTATTTTTATAAAATATTAGTCTAAATGTAGGCGTTTATTTATTCCCTCAAAGAAACGAGAAAGCATGCTGCCTGAGGCTTTTTTCATTACAATATGATAAGTCAATTCTGCAATGAGTATTCCACTTACTACATCTGCAATATAGTGCTGTTTAATAACTAAAGTAGAGATACATACTAGGATAGCAAAAATAAGGGAAAAGATTTGATACGATTTTTTAATGGCTGGTTGACCTTTCACCCCTAGATAGCAGTACCAACTTATCAGACAATGCATGGAAGGAAATAGGTTAACTGGAGTATCTGTAGAGTATACGTATCGGACAAAAATCTTGCCAAACCCATAGATGTTATCCAAAGATGGTCTAGTTATAGTAGTTGGAAGAATAATAAAAATTGTCCCACAAATTAAGTATCCTGTAAATATATTAGTAACAAATTTATAGAAATATTCTTTGCCAACCTTTCCGGCCAACATATAGTTAATAGCCCAAAATATATAGCAACCAAGGTAAATTATTGAAAACCAGGTTATAAAGGGAGTTGCAAGGTCAAAATCTGTAGTCAAATCGTAGTGTTTTAGGTTGGAATTAATCAGTTTTGTTCCAAAGTATATTCCAGACTGACACGAAAATACTATAATTAGTGGGATAATTGTATAACGTGGTATAAAATTAAGTAATTTTAATATAATGTGCTTCATGAGGGGACCTTTCTTAACACTTTATAATTCATTTTATGGATAAAAATGCAATGATTATTATATAATAAATACCTATATTTGAGAAGACTTATGTAAATTTTTTATAGAATCGTAAGATATTTTAACAATTAATAAGAATTTAGAATTCTTTAATGGTTCTCTTATTTACTAAAAAGACTCATTATGCTAGAATAGTTGAAATTAAGATCGATAACATGCTAAAGGAGAAGAGGTGGCCTATGAACAAGAATGAATTTTTAGATAGCTTACGACGAAATCTATCTGGTGAGGTTCCTATAGATGAGGTGCAAAGTAATATAAGATTTTATTCAGAATATATTTCCTCTGATTCGGAAGAAGAGGAGCGTAGAAAAATTAATGAGGTGGGTGATCCACGTCTAATCGCAATGAACATAATTGAAACTTATAAGATGTCTCACAAGGTGCCTCATGGGAATGGGCGTGCACAATATGAAGAACCTTATGAAGAGGCTTATGGAAACGGGGGAAATTCTAATATGAAGAAGGGTCAATCTAGGATAAATTCCATCAAATTAAAGGTTATGGGAGTAGTATCAATCATCTTAGTAGTAGTAATTATTATGCTGTTGATAAGAGCAGTATCTTTTGCTTTGCGCTTATTCTTACCAGTATTAATAATCTTTTTCTTGGTGTTCCTTTTTGCTGGGATATTTAGAAGACGATAGCTAAGAAGAACTTAGTAAAAGGAATAAATCAATATAAATACAAAGTGAAACACCGCCAAGGGGGAGCCAAGGCGGTGTTTCGATGAGGGGAGTATAAATAATTAATAAGGGGTTATATAGTGTGTATCAAAAAGTTCACTCGCATGAACTTTTAACACATTCTCATTATATACTGGAAATAAATAAAAAGCAACAGTTAATTTAAAATATAGATAAAAATTATTAAACAAGGAAAATGGTAAAAGTTATGCGACTATTTAGTAAGATATGACTAACACTTTACAATAGAAGGATGTAATCATAGGTAAATTTATAGAACATCGGTTACCTCAAGAGATATCTCAAACTCTAAATTATAGATTTTACTGCCTACTTGAATTAATGGACGTGAGGGTGTCTTTCTATTAATAAATACGATTTTACCACTTTCTCCATTATTAAGAATTACAGATTTCCCGATGTATAGTAAGGCAACATTTTCAAGAAATACCGACAGAAAATGAGTATCTAAAACATTATAACCATCCTTTTCAAAGATATCTAATACCATAAATGGTGGAATTCGCTTGTGGTAGGTACGGTCTGAGGTCATTGCCTCATACATATCCGTAATGGCTACAATATTAGCGTAGTCATGAATCTGTTCCTTGCAAAAACCGAAAGGATAACCACTACCATCCAATTTTTCGTGGTGTTGAAGAATGGCCATTTTAATTCCATAGCTAAGGTTGGTTTCCTTAAATTTTCTGAAGCCATTAAGAGGATGCATTTTTATAATATCAAATTCCTGAGGCGTCAGTTTACCTGGCTTGTTAAGTATATCTGAATCAATTTCACATCTACCTACATCATGTAAGAGACCGGATAAAGTAAGCTCTTTTAGCTTATTATCTGATAGACTGAGCCAATCACCAAAAATATTACATAGCAAAGCAACATTTAGAGAATGAATATAAACAGAATCATCTAATTTTTTACATTTTATATGGTAAAGATACTCAAATAATAGATTTTTATTATCCATGGAGTTTAATACATCAGAACAGGTTTGAAACAGCTTGTCCTGACAATCATCGCCATTTATTAGGGCGTCAATCATGGATTTTATGTCCAAAATAGCTTGGTCATAGCGTCTCATAAAGGATATAAAGGCCTTATTATTGGTAATGTTATTAGGCAGTATTTTCTGATCTGTGGTATTGGAGGGTTGATTTATTAATAAGTCGTTATTGTAAACAAGAATATTAAAGATTTGATATAATTTCATACGAAATAGGTGAGTCTGGTTGATAGAAGCATCTTTAGGCACAAGTAAAAGACCAGAGGAATTGTATATATTCTCAGCGCTTATCATTCCAATTTGCACTTGATTCAATGTAATTCTTACAGAGTTATGTTTCATCTTATCAACCTTTCCTAGTCTAAGTATCGGTTAAATGTGTAAACCCCAATAATCTTATCGGATTAGTGTTAAAAATAATTAACAGTTGAATTAAAAATAATGAATAATCCTTTGATTAATTTAGCATAATAATCGTGTAACAAAAATTCATTTTTGATTTTAGGAGGTAGCATTATGTCTACAAGCAATAACAGCAGAAATTCAACTAGTAACAATTCACGTAATTCTTCTAATTACACAAGTAATAACAGCTCCAATAATTCAAGCAATTACAGTGGCAATAATAGTACAAATACTAGCTCAAATAATAGCTCCAACAACAGCAGCAATTATAGTAGTAACAACAGCTCCAACAACTCTAGCAATAACTCCAACAATAGCAGCAGTAACAATAATAGTAGCAACAATAGCAGCAACAATTCATCCAATAATTCATCCAATACAACTTCCAACAACAGATCTAGAAACTCATATAACAACAACAATTTTAGAAACAGTGAAAACTGCAAATAAACTAGTTCTGTGTACCTAGGAAGAACAGTAATGGTATAAATGATTAGATGCCTCTCGTATAGCAAAACATTTGTAATTAAATGGTTTACTATAAGATGAGGCATTTTTTCTTATACTTATTTTAAATTGTATGCGAAAGGTAAGTCACATTTGACAAAAAAGACCATATTATACTATATAGTACACTAAAACGAGGATATGGTTTTATGTATTGTGATACCATTCCAGCAAAAACCCTCTCTCAATATATAAATAAACCGGGATGTCTCATAGTAGATTTGAGAGATTATGCCGAGTATGCGAAGGGCCATGTTCCATCTGCTGTAAATATACCTATCGAAAGAATAGAAAGACAAACACAACAGTTTGCCGGGTACAAAGAGATAGTACTATACTGTTCAAGAGGCAGTCACAGCCTTATGTGTGCTAGAAGTCTTAGAATCAATTGTTGCTGTTATAGTGTTTATGGTGGGATATGTGCATATCGAGGGACACTGGTAAAAGATTGAATTATAATTGACGTTACTGAAAAAATACTATATGATAATGATTAGTTTATGGATTGGGAATAGACTTATTATGTCAAAATCCCTAGGAAAAGCAATAAGGAGAACAAATGGAGAAATATGAATTAATAGCACCCTGTCATTTTGGATGTGAGTCTGTACTAAAAAGAGAAATTCAGAATCTGGGTTATGAAATTGTATCCGTAGAAGACGGAAAGGTAATTTTTAAAGGAGAGGCGGATGCAATCTGCCGTGGTAATATTTTCTTAAGAACAGCGGAGAGAGTATTACTAAAGGTTGGCCAATTTAAAGCCACCACCTTTGAGGAACTCTTTGAGGCAACAAAAAAAATTCCATGGGAAAATTATTTTTTGCCAGATAGTAAATTTAATGTAGTAAAGGCGAATTCCATTAAGAGTGCGTTATTTAGCTCTTCAGATATTCAATCCATTATGAAGAAAGCTATGGTGGAACGAATGAAATCCCATTATAAAAAGGACTGGTTTGAGGAGACAGGTATAGAATTTAAGGTTCGTGTTACAATTATAAAGGATATTGTCACTGTATCTATCGATACGACTGGTGATTCTCTTCATAAAAGAGGGTATCGTAAGCTTGTTGCAAAAGCACCTGTTTCAGAATGTCTGGCAGCAGCTTTAATTATGCTGACACCATGGAATAAAGATCGTGTTTTAGTAGATCCATTTTGCGGAAGTGGGACCATTCCAATTGAGGCAGCTATGATAGGGGCCAATATAGCTCCCGGAATGAATCGAGAATTCTCTGCTGAGGAGTGGACCCACATTATAAATAAGAAATTGTGGTATCAAGCAATTGAAGAAGCCAATGATAATATTCGTGAGGATGTCACTATGAATATTCAAGGCTATGATTTGGATCCGGAAGTTATTAAGGTTGCTAGAGAAAATGCCAAGGTGGCAGGAGTGGACCAATATATTCATTTTCAACAGAGAGATGTTGGGGATTTAAGCCATCCTAAAAAATACGGATTTATTATAACGAATCCACCTTATGGCGAAAGACTAGAGGAAAAAGAGAATTTGCCGGCTTTATATACTGAAATAGGACGAGTATATAAGGAACTGGACAGTTGGTCTTGTTACATGATTACTAGTTATGAAGATGCTGAAAAATATATGGGACGTAAAGCAGATAAGAATAGAAAGATTTATAATGGTATGATAAAGACTTATTTTTATTCCTTCCTAGGTCCGAAACCACCAAAACGACCAAGGAATGAAGGCAACGAAGGGTAGGATAAGTAATGAAGATAATTTTTGCTACAGGAAATGAAGGAAAAATGAAGGAAGTTCGTATGATATTGCAGGATTTGGGCTGTGAGATATATTCCTTAAAGGACCTAGCTATGGAGATTGACATCGTGGAGGACGGTAGTACATTCGAGGAGAATGCCAGTATTAAGGCCACAACCATTGCTAAGCTGACAGGAGAAATCGTACTTGCTGATGACTCCGGACTCGAGGTGGATTATTTAGATAAAGCTCCCGGTATTTATTCTGCGAGGTTTTTGGGGGAAGATACCTCCTATGATATCAAAAATCAATACATTATTGATAAGCTTGCCAATGCGAAGGGAAATGAGAGGAGTGCCAGATTTGTATGCGCCATAGCTTGTGCATATCCAGATGGAACTGTGGATATCACAAGAGGAACCATTGAAGGAGTCATTGGATATGAGCCAAAGGGAGAAAATGGATTTGGCTATGACCCAATTTTCTATGTACCGGAGTATGGGGTAAGTACTGCTGAACTTCCTCCCGAGATTAAAAATAAAATCAGCCATCGTGGGCAAGCCTTAGATCAGATGAAGATTTTATTGGCAGCGCATATGAATCACAAGACACAATAATCGTATGTAGGAAAGAGATTGTCTTGTACGGGAAAGGTGAGAGTATACCATGCGATACTTAATAATAAGTGATACACATAGTAGCACCTACTATTTAAATAAGGTATTAGATAAGGTAGGTCATTTGGATGGGTTATTTCATTTAGGAGATTTTGATGGACATGAATATGATATTCAGTCCATGGTGGACTGCGATACTTACATGGTAGGCGGTAACAATGATTTTTTCTGTGATCTAGACAAGGAGTTATTAGTGGAGATAGGGGTATACCGTATCTTCATGACTCATGGTCATAGATATGGTGTAGGCTATGGACAGGAGAGAATCTTAGATGTCGGTAAGGAAATGGCAGCTAATGTGGTGATGTTTGGGCATACTCATATGCCATTGATTACACAAAAGGATGGAATATATCTCATAAACCCAGGTAGTATCAGTCAACCAAGACAGGATGGAAGAGTTCCTACTTATATTATAATGGAATTCGACCGATTCGGAGTGATTCATTTTACATTAAACTACGTTAATTGAGGAAGAGGATCCCTATCCCTTTATTTGGTGGGTATGTTTTCATGTGAAGTGTATATTCTAATAACAATAGAAGGGTATTTAGAATTAAATTGTATGAATTGTCGTAATTGTTGAAACAAAATATAAAAGTACAAAAAAGTTTAAAAAAGATATTGACAATCTATTTAGTCTGTAATATAATAATTCTTGCGTCACGGAAAAAGACGAAAAACAAAAAAAGAGATACCATTTAACGGGGTGTGGCTCAGCTTGGCTAGAGCGCTTGATTTGGGATCAAGAGGTCGCAGGTTCGAATCCTGTCACCCCGATTGTGCGGGTGTAGTTCAATGGTAGAACACTAGCCTTCCAAGCTAGATACGTGGGTTCGATTCCCATCACCCGCTTTGCAGAGGAACAGCTGCATATTTGTAAAACATGTGTTCGTAGCTCAGCTGGATAGAGCAACGGCCTTCTAAGCCGTGGGTCGGGGGTTCGAATCCCTTCGAGCACGTTTATCGTCGAAAGATGATATGGTGGGTATAGCGCAGCTGGTTAGCGCGCCAGATTGTGGCTCTGGAGGCCAAGGGTTCGAATCCCTTTATCCACCCTATGCTTACTACTTGTAAGATATACTTTGGGCTATCGCCAAGCGGTAAGGCACAGGACTTTGACTCCTGCAGTCGCTGGTTCGAATCCAGCTAGCCCAGCTTGTCGATACCATTCGACATAATATTTTTGTTTTATGGGATATTAGCTCAGTTGGTAGAGCACTTGACTTTTAATCAAGTTGTCCGGGGTTCGAATCCCCGATGTCTCATTGATTGCTTACTTTGTAAGTGATTAATAGTATATGCGGATGTGGCGGAACTGGCAGACGCGCTAGACTTAGGATCTAGTGGGATACCGTGCAGGTTCGATTCCTGTCATCCGCATTCTTACTTATATGATAGTAAGGTATACTACATATTGAATATTGTAACGGGGTGTGGCTCAGCTTGGCTAGAGCGCTTGATTTGGGATCAAGAGGTCGCAGGTTCGAATCCTGTCACCCCGATTTAAAGAAGTTTAAAACCTTATTGTTTTAAACTTTTTTGCTTATGCTCAAAGGTTGGTTTACATGGCGTATTGTTACAAAGTTTATAAAGCCAGGCTAAATATAGATGAGTGTAAAAGTCTGGCTAGTTTTGTAATAAAACATTGAAAGAAAGATGTAAGGAAGATGTAAGAAATAGGAAAAGGTATATTCGATTGACAAATAGAAAGGATTCTATTATAGTACCTTTATGGGATAAATTTCTAAAGTCTATCGAAAATGATTAGGAGGATATTTATGAAAAGAAGAATATTAGCAATTTTACTTGTACTTACTATGGCCCTTGGCTTAGCATCATGTGGAAGTAAGGATTCTAAGGATGCATCTTTGTCAGCAGTCATGGAGAAGATGTCAGATATGGGGCTAGGTAAATCAGAGATTACAGTTGATATTGATACGGATGTTATGAAAGCTCAACAAGTACCATTTTCTAAATTAGGTCTTAAGATAACTTCACAGTTAGATAAGGATAAAGAGAAAGTAGCTAAAGCTGAGATTTCCTATAAGTTGGACACTGATGAATTTACAAAACTTACGACTATTATATTGGATGATCAGGTTATCTATGTAAATCTAAAAGAATTGAAAGAAGCTGCAGGTGGTCTTATTGGTAAACTTGGTTTAGGTCAGTATCAGTCTATACTAGCTGCTATTCCAGAAGCTGAATATGTAAAGATTGATCCTGCAACACTTTCCCAACTTGGTGCCGCTGTAAAGGTTGACCCAGCTTCTGATGTAAAGATTAGTATGGAAGATATTAATAAGCTTGCTAAGATTGGAACCGAGATTGCAAAAGTTGTAGAAGAGGCTGTTAAAGATGTTAACCCTCCTGTAATCTCAGGTAGTGGTGATGAAGTTTCTGTTTCTCTTAATGATAAAAATGCAAAAGCAGCTTTAGAAGCTTTGGCAAAGGCAGATTACTCCAAGTGTTTTGATAATGTAATGACACAGATGGAGAGCATAAGCATATGTAAAGATATGGTTACGAAATATGTAGATAAGAAAGATACTGTTCTTAAAGAGCTTAAGTCAGGACTTGAAAGTGCAGCTGCAGAAGTTGCAAAAGCGAAAGACTTCTCATTCGATTATTCTGTTAAAATTGATGGTTCTAAAGGCGAGAGAACTGCTGACACTAAATTCGCTGTAGATTTGAAGGACAGCGAGCAATATTTAAAGGCAACTGTTTCTGCTAAAACTGAAGAAGGTAATAAAGAAACCATTGAAGTACCTTCCAATGCTACTGATTTAATGCAGATAGTATCCGCATTCATGCAGGGAGCTGGAGCTTTAGGTGGAGCAACCGAATAATAGTATAAGGTTAAAATGTCAAGCGAACTGCAAGGATGCAAGCATCCTTGCAGTTTTTATGTTTACATAGAGTAGGCTTCCAATTCTACTAAATAGTATTTTAATCGTCTATTTACACTTAGGTTCTCGTGTTGAGTTTCCAAGAAAACTATGATAGAATAGAACGCAAAAGAAGGAGACATATGGAAATTAAAATAGATGATGAAATAATAGAATATAAGCTTATCAAGTCAAATCGTAAATCTGTTGTCATAGAGATAACAAGAGATGGTGAGGTACTTATTCGAGCGCCGAAGGGGATGAAAGAACAAGATTTGGGGAGAATTATTAAAAGTCGGCAGAGATGGATATATGTAAGAGTAATGGCGGCTAGAGAAAGAAAACTTGTTATCAATCCTTATGTAACTGGTAGAAAACTTTTATTTTTGGGGCAGCAGATAGAACTTCAGGTGGAATATCAAAATAAAAGGGAGCGGGTTTTTCGGTTAGAGGATAAGCTTCATGTATGGATTATGGAAGAACACAAAGAACAGATTCCTAAGAGGATAGAACAATGGTATCGTCAACAGGCAAGAACAATATTAAGAAAATTGACAGACAATTATGCCAACATGATGAACCTAAGCATCAATCAGATTTTTATAAAAAATCAAAAGACAAGATGGGGCAGTTGCTCGGCAAAGCGTAATTTGAATTATAACTATAGATTAGTTATGGCGCCTGAACCAGTGATTGAGTATGTTGTAATTCATGAATTATGTCATTTGATTCATATGAATCATTCCAAGGATTTCTGGCATGAAGTAGAGAGAGTACAACCAGAGTATAAACAATACAGAAAGTGGCTGAAAGATCATCAATATGATTTGCAGCTGTAGTAGGAGGAGAGTTAGTATGAAATTTAAGTCAAGCAGTGCGGCTAGGAAAATAGGCATTTTATTTTTGGTATTAGCTGTAATATGCGTAGCGCTAGCTGTTTTTTATATTGTGGCTAGAGGAGAAAATTGGGTGATGGATTTAGCTTTAATACTATTTTGTGCTGTATTATGGACTGTTTGTGGTATAATAGTATTATTAACAGCAAATAAACTAAAAGATAAAGAATCCAAGAAAGTTAAGATAAGTGCATTTAATTATGCTAAAGTAAGAAAGAAGAAGTAGTACATCTACATAGTATAAGAATATCTAAGAAAGTTGGAGGAAGAGATGTCAAAGGTTTATGTTTTTGTAGCAGATGGTTTTGAAGAGGTGGAAGGATTAACCGTAGTTGATTTGTTGAGACGGGCAGATATAGAAGCTATCATGGTTTCTGTTTCCGATACTACAGAAATTCTGGGAAGTCACGGTATTGTAGTGAGTGCAGATAAAGTCTTTGAAGAAGTTGGGTTTGAAGATGTAGACATGCTGTTTTTACCTGGTGGAACAACTGGTGTAAGAAATCTTCGTAAACATGAAGGCTTATGTACAGTATTAAATGAGTTTAATCAGGAAGGAAAAACGATAGCAGCTATTTGTGCAGCTCCAACCATGCTAGAAGAGTTAGGTATTTTGGAAGGCAAGAATGCTACCTGTTATTATAGCTTGAAGGATAAGATGGTGAGCTGCAATTATGTAGATGCTAATGTAGTAAAAGATGGAAATATTATAACTAGTCAAGGCTTTGGAACAGCCATTGATATGGGACTTGCCCTGGTGGAATATTTTAATGGCAGTGATGTGGCTAGAAAATTGCAATACGATGTTATGTATAGAAGGAATTAAAAAATATCGAGTAGGTTTCCTACTCGGTATTTTTTTGATGAATATGGCGCGCAAAGCCGCTTTTTATGATTTTAATAATTTTTGTAGTTTGAACAATCCATAGATGCAAGGAAGAGCCATAAAAACATTAATAAAATCGGTTAATTCCCATACTAGTTCTAGAGACATTACAGCACCTATATAAATCATAACGATATAAATCAATTGATATAAGCGAATAGCAGATTTGCCGAATAGATAATCGGTGGCTTTTTCACCAAAATAGAACCAGCCCAGTAATGTGGCTGAAGCAAAGGCAATCAGTGAACATCCTAATATAGTTGGACCAAAAGGAATTTGTTGGAACGCTGCCGTTGTATATTCTCCAATCCCATAGGATAATAATAAATCAGGAGATTTAATTACTACAATGACTATAATAATACCTGTCACAGCACACATGACCACTGTATCCCAAAAAGTAGCAGTCATGGAAATTAGTGCTTGCCTCTCGGGCTTATTCGTTTTAGCTGTAGAAGCTGCAATACCAGCTGATCCAAGACCAGCTTCATTGGTGAAGAGTCCTCTGGCAATACCATATCGACAGGCAGTCTGTAGGGTTGCTCCGATAAAGCCACCTGCTAATGAGGTGGGTAGAAAGGCTGACTTGAAAATGAGTGCCAACGCGGGTCCTAAATAATTGAAATTAATTATAATTATAAAGACGCATCCTAATATATAGAACAATCCCATAGCAGGCACTAAAGTAGTGCATACTTTTCCTATGGCTTTTATGCCACCAATCAATACAAGACCAATGGGAACAGCTATAAAAAATCCAACTATATAGGGGGAAAAATTCCATAGGCTTTTTACAGTGGTACTGATGGCGTTGGACTGTGTTGTGCAACCTACTCCGAAAGAGGCAGTTAGGGTGGCTAGGGCATAAAAGACGGCCAGCCATTTTTTATGTAAGCCATGCTCTAAGAAATACATGGGACCACCAAGATAAGTGCCATCGCTTGTTTTTTTTCTGAAAATAAGACTTAAGTAGCATTCGGCATAAGTGGTAGCCATACCAAGGATGCCAGTAATCCAACACCATAATAATGCACCAGGACCGCCGAGGGCGATGGCAGTGGAGACACCGATAATATTGCCAGTTCCTAATGTGGCAGCCAGGGTTGTTGCCAATGCTCCAAAACTACTTAAGTCTCCATTTCCCTTAGTATCCGGTTTTGTACTGTAGGAAATTCCTTTAAAAACATTTTTCTGTATGAATTTTAAACGAAATGTAAAAAATAAATGAGTTCCCAGAAGAATAACCAACATAGGAAAACTCCAGATAAATTCATTTAGACGTTTGAGTACTTCCATGAAAAATCCTTGTCTTTTTTATTAAATATATGAAGAGAATCGTGCGTTCATGTAGGAATAATCTGTGGCTTACACCACTAATTACCATGGTGTTTCCTAATAAAAAGGGTACAACTTACACACAATAGAATTAGACTTAATTGTAATATACAGTTAAGTTAAGTCTTATGACTGGTCAATAGACAGTATCTATTTACGCACAAATCATGGAGGTGTATACTATGGCAAATAATAATACTGGTTCTAACAGAGCAGAGGTTCCTGAAGCTAGAGAAGCTCTTGACAAATTCAAGATGGAAGTTGCAAGCGAAATCGGTGTTCCATTAAAGGCTGGTTACAATGGTGACCTTACAAGTGCACAAAATGGTTCAGTTGGTGGAGAGATGGTTAGACAGATGATTAGAAGTTACGAGCAATCTATTTCTGGTCAGAGATAACCAACGTCTATTGATTTTAGAAGCTGTCATGTTTTACATGGCAGCTTTTTTATGTTTTATGATGAAGTTTGCAACCCTTTTCTATTTTTCGAGAGGGCTATAAACCCCGTCTGGCAAATCATGAAGCTGAGCCAAAGGGAAGATGCGCTAGGGAGTAAAGGACAAGGGATAAGAAAAGTGGCAAGGAATAAGAAAAAGGGCAGGGAAGGTACAAGAAGTAAGGGCACAAGAAAAGAGAAAGATAGAATAAATATTCACAAGAGGTAATTTTTGTGATACAATATCGTGGATGTAGTCTTTATAAGGCATAAGAGAATTATGGCACAAACAAAAAAATAGCGTAAAATAGAGTACATGATAACATAATATATAGAAATTATAATAATGGTGTAAGGAGATTAAGATGGGGAAATACTTTGGAACAGACGGATTCCGTGGGGAAGCAAATGTTAATTTAACAGTAGAACATGCATATAAGGTAGGAAGGTTCTTGGGATATTATTATGGTCAAGATCATAAAGCTAAGATTGTAATCGGAAAGGATACGAGACGTTCTAGCTATATGTTTGAGTATTCACTGGTTGCAGGTTTAACAGCCAGTGGAGCTGATGTTTATTTGCTACATGTAACGACAACACCAAGTGTGTCTTTTGTAGCAAGGACAGAGGAATTTGATTGTGGTATTATGATTTCTGCTAGCCACAATCCTTACTACGATAATGGTATTAAGATAATTAATGGGAAAGGGTATAAGCTGGAGAGTACGATTGAGAATCTGATTGAAAAGTACATTGATGGTGAGACGGGGGAAATCCCATTTGCCAAGAGAGAGGATATCGGTAAGACAGTAGATTATGCAATGGGACGAAACAGATATATCGGTTATCTGATTAGTCTGGCCACCAGATCTTTTAAAGAGCTTCGCGTGGGTCTTGATTGCTCCAATGGTAGTGCTTCTACTATCGCAAAGGGAGTATTTGACGCTCTTGGAGCTAAGACATATGTGATTCATAATGAGCCAAATGGGCTTAATATCAATGACAATTGTGGTTCTACTCACATTACTGCACTTCAGAAATTTGTGAAAGAAAAGGGATTGGATGTTGGATTTGCATATGATGGAGATGCTGATCGATGCTTGGCGGTCGATGATAAAGGCAACATCGTTGATGGGGATTTGATTATGTACCTTTGCGGATCCTACCTAAAGGAAAGAGGAGAGTTAAATAATAATACAGTAGTTACTACTGTAATGTCCAATCTTGGATTGTATAAGGCATTTGATAAAGCAGGTATTCATTATGAGAAGACTGCTGTAGGTGATAAATATGTATTTGAAAATATGATGCAGAATGGGCATTCTCTTGGGGGAGAGCAATCCGGACATATCATCTTTAAGAAGTATGCCACAACTGGTGATGGTATATTGACTTCTCTTAAAATTACAGAGGTAATACTTGAGAAGAAGGCGAAGATATCAGAACTCTTAAAGGACGTCAAGATTTACCCACAACTTCTTAAGAATGTTCCTGTTGTAGATAAGGTAGCAGCCAGACAGGATACAGATGTGCAGGAGGCAGTTGGTTTAGTGGAACAGGAATTACGAGACGATGGAAGAGTTCTTCTTCGTGAAAGTGGAACGGAAGCATTAATTCGTGTTATGGTGGAAGCTAAAACAGATGAGCTTTGTGCTGAATATGTAGACAGAATTGTAAAGGTTCTAAAAGAAAAGGGTCATGCTACTGTATAAATTTTTTAATTCTGTCAACTATGATAATTAGTATCAGGATAAATATGGAAAAATTATCACTAAGGCTAACGAAACAAAATTTCTATGGAATTTAAATATAGGCTATGATATAATACAATAATGTCAGACTTTTAGATGGCGTTATTTAAAGAATTTATCGTATATAATGCCGATTTCGGTTTATTATAAGCAACGTGACAATAGAGATGACCGAATGCTAATTTCTATTATGTCAGTCCAATAAAAAAGATGTTGAAACATTAAGGAGGAACTATTAAATGAGTTTACAGGTGGAAAAGTTAGAAAAGAATATGGCGAAGCTTACAATCGAAGCTACTGCTGAAGAGTTTGAAGCAGCAATTGAAAAGGCTTATCAAAAAAATAAAGGTAAGATGAACGTACAGGGCTTTAGAAAAGGGAAAGCTCCTCGTGCTATTATTGAAAAGATGTACGGCGTGGGCGTATTCTACGAAGATGCCGCTAACTTCATTATTCCAGATGCATATGAAGCAGCAGCTAAGGAAAGCGGTTTAGATATCGTTTCCCAGCCTGAAATTGATGTTACACAGATTGAAAAAGGTAAATCTTTTATTTTCACTGCTACAGTAGCAGTAAAGCCTGAAGTTACGTTAGGTGAGTACAAAGGCATCGAAGTAGAGAAAGCTGATCTTGCAGTAACAGAAGAAGAGATGGATGCTGAACTTGATAAAGTAAGAGAGCAGAACTCCAGAATGCTTACTGTAGAAGACAGAGCAGTTGAAGATGGAGATATGACTGTAATTGATTTTGAAGGTTTCGTGGATGGTGTTGCATTTGAAGGTGGCAAAGGAACAGATTATCCATTAACAATCGGTTCTCATTCTTTTATTGACAATTTTGAAGAACAATTAATCGGTAAAAACATTGGAGAAGAAGTAGAAGTTAACGTTACTTTCCCAGAGGAATACCAGGCAAAAGAACTTGCTGGAAAGCCAGCATTGTTTAAAGTAACTGTAAAAGAGATTAAGAAAAAAGAACTTCCTGAGTTAGATGATGAGTTTGCAAAGGATGTTTCTGAATTTGATACATTAGCAGAATACAAAGAAGATTTAAAGAAAGGTCTTGTAGAGAAGAAAGAAAAAGCTGCTAAGACCGCTAAGGAAGATGCTATTGTGGATAAGATTATTGAAAATGCCACTATGGAAATTCCGGATGCTATGTTAGATACTCAGGTTAAGCAGATGGCAAATGAGTTCGCTCAGAGATTACAAAGCCAGGGCTTATCTGTTGAACAGTATTTCCAGTTTACCGGAATGGACTCAAACAAATTTCTTGAGAATATTAAACCACAGGCAATGAAGAGAATTCAAAGCCGTTTAGTATTAGAAGCCATTGTTAAAGCTGAGAATATTGAGGTTTCTGAAGATGAAGTAACAAAAGAAATCGAAGAAATGGCTAAAAACTATCAGATGGAAGCTGATAAAGTTAGAGAATTAATTGCTCCACAGATAGCTGATATGAAGATGGATCTTGCTGTTCAAAAAGCAGTAGATCTAGTTGCTGCTGAAGCAAAAGAAATCTAATATTATTTTGCAGAATAGACATTCAACTAGAAGGAGGTAATAGTATGAGTTTAGTGCCTTATGTCATAGAACAAACCAGTAGGGGAGAACGTTCCTACGATATTTATTCGCGTTTATTAAATGATAGAATTATCTTTTTAGGGGAAGAGGTAACTGATGTATCTGCTAGTGTGATAATTGCCCAGTTACTATTCCTGGAGTCAGAGGATCCAAACAAAGACATTCAATTATATATCAATAGTCCAGGTGGCTCAGTTTCAGCTGGTATGGCTATTTATGATACTATGAACTTTATTAAATGTGATGTGTCAACAATTTGTGTAGGTTTAGCTGCCAGTATGGGAGCATTCCTGTTAGCAGGTGGTGCAAAAGGCAAACGTTACGCCCTTCCTAATTCTGAGATTATGATTCACCAGCCATCCGGTGGTGCAAAAGGTCAGGCAACGGATATTAAGATTGTTGCAGATTATATTTTAAAGAGTAAGAGACGATTGAATGAGATGCTTGCTGCTAACACAGGTCAGCCTGTAGAGAAGGTTGAGATTGATACAGAACGTGATAATTACATGGATTCTGAGGAAGCAAAGGCATACGGTATAATAGATAATATTATTACAAAACGTCAGTAATAGTTGTAACAAGTAAGATAGGCTGCACCTGAATTATTTTGGGTGCAGCTCATTAGAATAGAGGTGAATAATCATGGCCAATCGTACAGAGGAACACAAACAACTAAGATGCTCTTTCTGTAATAAGACACAGGATCAGGTACGTAAACTGATTGCGGGACCCAATGTATATATCTGTGATGAATGTATCGAGATATGTTCTGAGATTATAGAAGAAGAGTTTGAAGATGTTGTGAATAATAATGAGATTAACCTGTTAAAACCACAAGAAATCAAAGAGTTCCTAGATCAATATGTTATTGGACAGGATGAAGCAAAAAAAGTATTGTCCGTAGCCGTTTATAATCACTATAAGCGTGTGTTAGCGGAGAAGGATTTAGATGTAGAGTTACAGAAGAGCAATTTTATCATGGTAGGCCCTACCGGTAGTGGTAAAACTTTTTTAGCCCAGACTCTTGCTAAACTTTTAAATGTTCCATTTGCCATTGCAGATGCAACTGCACTTACAGAGGCTGGTTATGTTGGCGAAGATGTTGAAAATATCTTATTAAAGATTATTCAAGCAGCTGATTATGATATTGAACGCGCAGAATACGGTATTATATATATCGATGAGATAGATAAGATTACTAGAAAATCAGAGAATATGTCTATTACAAGAGACGTATCCGGTGAAGGTGTTCAACAGGCCTTGCTTAAGATTTTGGAAGGCACAGTAGCTAGCGTACCACCTCAGGGTGGAAGGAAGCATCCACATCAGGAATTTATACAGATCGATACAACTAATATATTGTTTATCTGTGGTGGAGCTTTTGATGGCTTAGAGAAGATTATTGAATCCAGAATTGGACAAAAGTCCATTGGCTTTAATGCTGAGCTTGGATTAAGAAATAAAGAAAACGTAGGCGAACTATTTAAGAAAGTACTACCAGGTGACTTTGTTAAATATGGCATGATTCCTGAATTTGTAGGTCGTGTACCTGTAACGGTAAGTCTGGATTTATTGGATGAGCCTGCGCTTGTACGTATTCTTACTGAACCAAAGAATGCCATTGTAAAGCAATATCATAAGCTTTTTGAGTTAGATGGTGTGGAGTTAGAATTTTCAGCTGAGGCAATAAAAGCAATTGCCAAGAAATCCTACGAAAGAAAAACTGGTGCCAGAGGGTTACGTTCCATTATGGAATCTACTATGATGGAAACTATGTACAACATTCCTTCTAACAATAGAGTTAGAAAGTGTATCATTACTAAGGATGCAGTGGAAGGAAAGGGCGAACCTGAATTAGTACTTTCTGATGATGAAAAACCTAGAAAGGCTCTTACTACTAAAAAGCCTATAAAGAAAAATAATGGTGAAATAGCATAAGTAAATGAGCCTTTGCAATGTTTTTGCAGGGGCTCTTTGGTTTAAGAGGAGAATATAGTATGGTCAACAAAAAGATAATTTTGCCTGTAGTGGCGTTACGGGGAATGGTAGTGCTGCCACAGATGCTAGTCCATTTTGATGTAAATAGAGATATGACTATAGAAGCCATTAATATGGCGATGAAGCAAGGACAGAGGGTTCTTCTGGTTACACAAAAGGATCCACAGATAGATCGACCTGAGATAGAGGACCTATTTCCGATTGGTACTATAGCGTTGATTCGACAAGTGATAAAGCTACCCAACAACATTGTTCGAGTAATGGTTTCTGCAGAAAAACGAGGAGCTCTTATGGAGCTGACTCAAGATAATCCTTATATGGAGGGGGTTGTAGAAGAGGTAGAGGAGTTACAGACTTCCCTTGAACCGCTTGAGGAAAAAGCCCTTTTATATAGTCTAAAGGACCTCATTGAGGTATTTTGTACTGTCAGTGATGCCGTGGGAAAAAGTGTAGTGGCAACCTTGATGGAAGCAGATAGTCTGGAAACTCTTGCTACTGAGATAGAGGCTAGTATACCCCTTGGTTTTGAGAGTCGCATTCGTCTGTTACAGGAGACAGATTCAAAGCGTCGTTACAATATGCTTGCTGTCATCCTTGCTAATGAGATAGAGCTATTGAAAATAAAGAAGGATTTTCAGGAAAAGGTTAAAGAAAAAGTAGACAGGAACCAGAAGGAATATGTCATGAGAGAGCAGTTGAAGCTGATTCGTGAAGAATTAGGTGAGACATCTGTGGATACTGACATAGAGCGATATCAGCGACAGTTAGAAGAACTTCAAGCTTCTGAGCAAGTAAAAGATAGAATTAAGCGAGAGATAGAACGTTTTCGTAATAGCTCCTCTAGCCCATCTGAAAGTGCAGTAATACGAAACTATATAGAGAACTTACTGGTGCTTCCATGGGACAAAACAGGCAAAGATAACAACGATTTAAAGAGAGCAGAAAAGATTCTGAAGGAACAACATTATGGGTTGGAAAATGTGAAGGAGCGTGTATTAGAATCTCTGGCAGTTCGCACACTGACAAAAAAGGGACAAAGTCAAATTCTTTGTCTTGTAGGTCCTCCGGGAACCGGTAAGACTTCCATCGCAAAAAGCGTTGCAGAGGCGTTAAATAAACCATATATACGAATTTGTCTGGGTGGGGTCCGAGATGAAGCCGAGATTAGAGGCCATCGAAGAACCTATATTGGAGCAATGCCAGGACGACTTGTGAATGGGTTAAAGCAGGCTAAGGTGAAAAACCCTTTAATGCTATTAGATGAGATTGATAAGGTAAGCAATGATTATAAGGGAGACACCTTTAGTGCACTTTTAGAGGTGCTTGACAGTGAACAAAACAGTCATTTTGTGGATCACTTTGTGGAAGAACCTATTGATCTATCAGAGGTTCTGTTTATAGCTACAGCTAATACATTACAGACTATCCCAAGACCACTTTTAGATCGTATGGAGATTATTGAGGTATCTAGCTACACTCAGAATGAGAAGGAGCATATTGCCAAAGAGCATCTTCTTAAGAAAGTAATGAAGCAAAACGGCTTAAAACGTAAGCAGTTAAATATATCCAAGAAAGCTTTGGAGCGAATTATTATAGGCTATACAAGAGAAGCCGGTGTTCGTAATCTAGAACGTAAGCTTGGAACAATTTGCAGAAAGGCTGCTAAGGAAATAGTAAATGATGGTGTAGAGATAGTTCGTATTACGGATAAAAACCTGGAGAAATATTTAGGCAAGCAACGTTATACAGTAGAGCTTAGGAATAAAGAGGATGAAGTAGGTATCGTAAGAGGTCTTGCCTGGACAGAAGTAGGGGGAGATACCCTCCAGATAGAAGTAAATGATATGCCAGGTAGGGGAAGATTGGAACTTACAGGACGTCTTGGGGATGTCATGAAGGAATCTGCCAAAACAGGTATCAGCTATGTCCGTTCAATTAGTGAAAAATATGGTATTGAGGAAGATTACTTTGAAAAGAAGGATATTCACATCCATATTCCAGAGGGAGCAACCCCTAAGGATGGCCCAAGCGCCGGGATTACAATGGCAACCGCTGTGTTATCAGCAATTACCAATACAAAGGTCCGAGCGGACCTAGCTATGACTGGTGAAATCACTTTGCGTGGTAAAGTCCTTCCTATTGGTGGGCTTAAGGAAAAGATTCTAGCGGCCAAGACAGCTAGGATCTCTACAGTGTTAGTTCCAACAGAAAATCGCAAGGATGTGGAAGACATTGCAGATGAAATCAAAGAGAATATCAATATTAAATTTGTGGATAATATGACTCAAGTAATTGACTATGCCTTTGTAAAATAAGCATTTGTGAGAGATAGAAAGGAAACAACATGCATATAAAAAGCGTGAATTTGGAAACGGTATGTGGTATTACCAGCACACTTCCGGATAATGATAAGATGGAGATTGCCTTTGCGGGGAAGTCTAATGTCGGCAAATCCAGTCTTATTAATGGCTTAATGAATCGTAAATCCTATGCTAGAACCTCTTCCCAGCCAGGCAAAACCCAGACTATAAACTTCTATAATATTAATGAATTCCTTTATTTTGTGGATCTGCCAGGGTATGGGTATGCTAAGGTGTCAGAAAAAATGAAGGAGCAGTGGGGTAAATTAATTGAAAGGTATCTACTTAATTCTAAGCAGCTTCGAATTGTGTTTCTTTTGATAGATATTCGACATGAACCTTCTGCCAACGATCGTAATATGTACGAATGGATTGTACATCATGGCTATAATCCTATTGTCATTGCCACAAAGCTGGATAAGATTAACCGTAGCCAGGTACAAAAGCATATTAAGATGCTGAAAAATGGGTTGAATGTTGTAGAGGGAACACCGGTGATTCCATTTTCCAGCGTAACCAAGCAAGGAAGAGATGAAATATGGGAGTACATTATGGATTATTATAATGAGTATTATATAGTGGAAGAGGAGACTAAGAATTAACAGATAAATAATGACAGAGGTGAGGAAGATGAGTCGGGAAGTCAAACCGGGACAGTTTTATAGACATTTTAAGAATCATTTATACCAGATAGTTGCAGTAGCAATCCACAGCGAAACTAGGGAACAAATGGTGGTATATCAGGCACTTTATGGGGACTATAAAGTATATGTTAGGCCATATGACATGTTTGTCAGTGAAGTTGATCATGTCAAATATCCAGAGGTACGCCAGCGATATCGTTTTGAACAGGTGGAATTCGTGCTACAGGAAAAGGCAGAGGAAAAACAGCCACAGCCAACACAGCCACAGCCAACACAGAAGGCAACTTCAAAGTTAGAGACAGCAAAGCTGGCGACTTCAATAACAAAACCCACCTCCCAACCTGAGATTTCGTGTGAAAATGAACAGGTGAATCCAGATTTAATGCGCTTTTTGGAGGCAAACTCTTATGAAGATAAAATTCAGGTTCTTCAGTCTATGAAGAAACGACTGACACCACAGATACTTCAGACAATTGCAATTTCTATGGATTATAGCCTCTCGGAAGGAGATATTATGGATCAATATGAGTCTGTAATGTACTACCTGGAGACAAGAGTGAGATACGAGGGAAAAAGACTTCGATAAAATAGGGTGAGGTGGATATGTATAAAGAAAAAGATATTGTAAGAATTGCGAAAAGGGAAAATAATAAAAAAAGAAATTATATAGTTGTAAATAGGCTACAGGGAAAACACATCCCTGTAAGTCCTAAAGAAGCCTTTGCGATATTTGATACATTGGCAGATATAATAAGGAGTACATATAAGGGAGAAAGACTTCTGCTGGTAGGCTTTGCAGAGACAGCAACTACTATTGGAGCTAGGCTGGCAGTGGATCTTAATACTGAGTACATACAGACAACAAGAGAAAATCTAGAGGGAGCGGATTACCTGTATTTTACTGAATCCCATAGCCATGCAACGGAGCAAAAACTTGTGAAACAGGACATAGAACAAGAAATTGGTTTAGTTGATAGAATTGTATTTGTAGAGGATGAGATTACAACCGGAAATACTATATTAGATATTATTAATCTTCTTCAAAAACAATACCCGGGTAAAGTTCAATACTCCGTGGTGTCTTTAATGAATGGTATGGATCAGAATTCTCTTTCCAATTATTTCTCGCGTGACATTAATATACATTATCTATTAAAAACAGACCATAGTTCCTATACCAAGAGGGCGGAATTATATAGTGGCAATGGAAGATATGATAAAATGACAGGAACTCAGGGTAATCAAAAGGTAAGTATAAACAAGGTTACAGGCTATCTAGATGCTAGAAGATGCGTAAATGGTGAAGCTTACTTCTGTGCCTGCAATAGTTTGTGGGAACAAATTCAAGGAGTTGTTACTCTGGATAAAAAGAGTACAATTCTTGTACTTGGAACAGAGGAATTTATGTATCCGGCTTTATTTGTGGCTACAGAAATTGAAAGATTGGGCATGAACGTAAGATTTCATGCTACAACCCGGAGTCCTATTGTAGTAAGTAAGGAGGATGAGTATCCTCTCCATCACAGATTTGAACTTGTAAGTTTATATGATGCAACTAGAAAAACCTACATCTATGATGTAGGAAGATATGATCAGGTTTTTATTATTACAGATGCAACAGACAACTCTTTCATAGGACTTACAACATTGCTTCAGGCGGTTACTTCTATGGGCAATGATAATGTTACTGTGTTTAGGTGGTGTGAATAATGAGAAGTTCATATCATAAGGATGATGTCGTTCTTTTGCTCAAGGATATAACCGGTCTTGTTGAGCCGCAGTCCACAGAGGAGCGAGAACGACTAATACAAGGAGGAAGACATTATTGTGAGATGCTTCCTGTTGAATATGTGCCGAGTTCAAGGTATATGGAGATTTATAGGGAAGCGTTAGAGCAATTTTCAGAGCCGACAGCTATGGCGGTTGGAGTTTTGGCTGATAAAATTATTAAATTAAAGGGAGAGACTGTGGTGTTAGTATCCCTAGCAAGAGCCGGAATACCAATTGGAATCCTACTTAAACATTATATTCAGATGAAATATGGCAAAGATGTAAAGCATTATGCTATTTCTATTATCAGAGGGAAAGGAATAGATGGGAATGCCATGAAGTTTTTACTCAAGAGACATCGTCCTGAAGATTTGTTGTTTGTGGATGGTTGGATTGGCAAAGGAGCCATCTTGAATGAGCTGATAAAGGAGATTGCGAAGTATAAGGGCGTGTTGTCAGATATTGCTGTATTGGCAGATCCAGCCAATGTTACAGACCTATGTGGAACTCATGAGGACATTCTGATTCCTAGTTCCTGCCTAAACTCAACGGTGTCCGGACTAGTAAGCCGTACCTTTTTAAGAAGCGATATCATTGGGGAAAATGATTTTCATGGGGCTGTTTATTATGAAGAGTTAAAGGATGTGGATCTGTCCTATGAGTTTCTTCATGCTATTGAGTCTAAGTTCATGATGAAACCTATTAAGCAAGAAGAAAAGCCTAAGGGTTTTGGAATCGATGAGGTTAGAAAGCTGGCAGCAGAATACAAGATTAAAGACATTAATCTTATAAAGCCTGGAATTGGCGAAACTACCAGAGTTCTGCTTCGCAGGGTACCCTGGAAGGTATTAATTAATGAAACCTATAAGGAGGATCCTGCACTGGCTCATATTATTCGCTTAGCTCAGGAAAAAAAGGTTTCTATAGAATATTATCCACTCATACATTACAAGGCATGTGGTATTATAAAAAACATGGCAGATACCTAGTAAAGAACAAAATGTTTTCACCTCTTAGAAGCAAGAGGCGAAAACATTTTTTTCGATTATTCCATAAACTTCGGCTAAATATATTATTTTCTGTGCCCAATTATAATGGGTTTTATACTCGTTCATTCTTTCTTTGCTAGTACTGCTGGATACTAAAGAGTGAGAATTGGTATCCCAGTTAAGAATAGCCC
>JAEYPA010000081.1 GCA_023411225.1 Bacillota bacterium | reverse complement strand
AAATTCAAATACGAGGATATGATGAATCAGAAGAGTATCATAGATAACAAAAGCACATTTGGAGAAGCACTGGAAAAGTCCGGTTTTAAAGGGGACAGAAAATACCGTTTAAATCCTGAAAACTATCTATGTATGTTTGAAACACACATAGAGCAGGGCCCTATTCTTGAGGATAATGGAAATGCTATAGGTGTGGTTGATTGTGTATTAGGAATGTTTAATTATAGACTAAAGTTTTTTGGACAGACCACCCATGCCGGCACATTCCCAATGCAAAAACGAAAGGATGCTTTTTATGCAGCGTCCCAGGCAATCTGTTACCTACATGAAGAAATCGATCAGTTAGGCATATCAGAACTTGTATACACCACGGGAGAAGTGATATGCCATCCATGTGTACATACCTGTGTACCGGATTATTTTGATTTCTCCTTTGATGCTAGACATGAAAATCCTGAGGTTTTAAAAAAGGTTCTTGCTATTGTTAAAAGCTGTGAGGAAAAGCTATGGTCAGGCTGCTCTTGTAAAGTAGAAAAGGCATGGAATAGAGATACTGTATATTGGGATGAAAAACTAGTGAACTATGTAAAAATGGCTGCCAAAGAGGCAGGAGTAAGTCATCAGTATATTCATTCTGGGGCTGGTCATGATGCGCAATTTGCATCCTATATGCTACCTACCACTATGATCTTTGTGCAATCAAAAGATGGTTTGTCTCATTGTGAGCATGAATACTCAAAACCAGAACACTGCACGGATGGAGCAACAATTATGTTAAATGCTGTGCTTAAAGCGGATGAGAGTATATAATAGGAGGTCAGCCTATGGACAATGTTGTAATAACAATAGCAAGAGGATTTGGTAGTGGAGGAAAAGAAATAGGCACAAAGTTAGCAAACAAACTTGGCATAGTATGCTATGACAGACAGTTACTCACCATTGCATCAGATAAAAGTGGCATTGATGAAAGTCTATTTGTAGAGACTGATGAAAGATTACGTAGCAAAAAGCTGGCCAGTATGTTACACAAAATACCTCCCACTACTGTTTTGGAACCCCATGAGAAGAAATTTGTCTCTGATGTCAATCTATATAATATTCAGGCAGAATTAATACGTAACCTAGCAAAGACAGAAAGCTGCGTTATCATCGGAAAATGTGCAGATTACATATTAAGAGAGTATGATAATGTAATCAGTATATATGTAGAGGCACCAAGAGAGGCTTGTTTAAAATCGGTAATGAGTAAAATGTATATATCAAAGGAACGTGCAGGACAGCTTATTCAAAGTACTGACAGGTATCGTGCTCAGTATTACAACTACTATACCAAGGGTAGAAATTGGACGAATCCTATTAATTATCACATGATATTAAATAGTGACAAAATTGGGCGAGATCATTGTGTCGATCTTATCATTAAATATATTGGAATAAAGTTTTCGGAATCAGACTTAGAGATTAAGAAGTGAATATTCAAAAAAAGAACTGTCAGCATATGTGACGGTTCTTTTTTTACAGGGTAATACTCAGTATCCGAGTAAAACTCTTGTTAGACACAATTAACCATTTGCCAGATTACGGATAAACTCTGTAAACTCCTCTTGTTCATAGATATCCATATCGGTCACTGCTATATTTCCCTGATTCGTTTCTATGATCTCTGGTGACAAAGAGGTAGCCAAAGTCTTCAATTGCTATGTGATCTCCATTGCTTAACTCTATTGTTAGTATATTGTCTGGTGTACAGGGGCTTTCTTGGTAGGTATCTATTTTTCTTTCAACTTCCATCTTATTATATAAGCTTTTTATCTTTTTAATAGTACTTTTATCGCATATATCTTTTTCACTGTTACCACTGATAGTTATTCGTATTACATCATTTTCGTTAAATCTGTATGTAAGAAAATAAGAATTATAGTACCATTTTGCCACCAAAAGAAGAATACAAGCTACTGGAATGATTATTCTTATTTTTGATAGTTTCTTCAATTATAGACCTTCTTTCTAACGAGTATAAGATAGAGGTTAAATCGCATATAGAGATAAATCATGAATTTTGTAGTCCCCTAAATATATATATATTATACTAATAGAAAATGTTAAATTAAAGAAGGAAATCCTAAATAATATTAAGACTTTATTATTGTAATCGTGAGTATATGATAATTCATTAAAATGGTAATAGGATTCTTTTTCTTGCTTTGGTATGCTCTGGAGTATATCTGATGTTTCTTCCCCTTAACAATGTTATGTCGATATTGAAACAACCTGGGTTTACGCTGGAAAACAAAGAAGTAAATCAGGATATATAGAACTTTTGGCAAAGCTTTGTATTAACGTTATGCTAGCTGGTTTCTTACAGATTATTTTTCAGACGGCTAATTTTGCCATGGAGAGGTTTAAAACAATATCACATGAACATTTCTTTTTTAAAGCCAATATGCCTATAGGGCAAATAGTCTTTGAAATGTCAATCTTTATCCAGTGGTCTTTCTGTGTATATCTGTGTGGAACTGTTAGTACCTTGCAGCTGAATACCTTAGTGATTGTTCTTATAGAAAGTATTCTTTCCCTCTTATTAATCTATCTGTTAGGAAAGTGGATAGATAAGGTAAAGGAACCATATTGCTAGTTTCCTAGCAAGTTTGGCTTATCTACCCCTAACCTTTGGTAATTCATCAATAAGCTACAACTTCTTACAAGATTCCCTTTTCACTAAACTACAAGGAAGAATAATCTTCATTGGAGTAGGAAGTTCAGCCTTCGTCATGTTATGGATGATAGAGGCACCATACATCCCCATGGAATAGACAGGGGCATCCATGGTAGTCAGTGGGGGATTGGTATAGCTGGTCACATTGGAATTGTCAAAGCCTATGATAGAGATGTCCTCAGGAATGTTGTAACCATTGTCCTGAAGTGCCTTCATTGCCCCAATGGCAATAGGATCGCTAGCAGCAAAGATAGCTGTTGGAACGCTACCTTTATTAATTAGCTCCATCATCATACTGTATCCGGATTCTACTAGAAATGCCCCTTCAACCATATATTCTTCATATTCTACATTCTTACACTTACAGAATTCTTTAAATAATGTTGGACGTTGGTCAGGGTACAGAGTACCATCTTCTAAATATTCTTTTCCACATAAAAAGCCAATTTTCTTATGCCCAAGCTCACATAAATAAGACAGTACATCATTTACCGCTTGTTGAAAGTCTAAGGTTATTGTAGTAATGGCCTTGTTATCTACGGGCATGTCTAAAAATACTATATTATCCGAAAGTTTTTCCAGCATCTCAATTTCTGCATTGCTGAATTTACCTACACAGACTACCCCATCTGTCCCTTTTAAAGAGTTTAGATAGTTCATATCAGATTTGAAGGTACGTCTAACATTTATTCTATTTTTCGAGCAATAATCCTCAATACCCTGTCTGATTAACAGATAGTAGTTATCCTCAAGCTCCTGTTGAGAGGAAAACCACTGTAAGATCCCTATAGTTAGTCCATCTTTTTCTGAAGACTTTCTCTGCTTTTTTACATAATTCAAGTCTTTTGCTGCTTTTAATACACGCTGTTTGGTTTCTAGGGAAGTGCTTAGCGTAGTATCATTATTTAGTATTCTTGAGACAGTTGCAACGGATACCCCTGCCTGAATTGCTACATTCTTTATAGTTGCCATAGTATTCCCTCCATAGAAAATAACTACATCATAGTACTAATAATAAAAAAAGTTAATAAAAAAAGCAAGTAAAAACATTAAACATTTACTAAAACAAGTTGACTATTTAGTAAACAAGAATTATACTTTACTTAAATTATACCGTATACAGGAGGCGTAAAATGATATATTCAAAGGATTTAGTAGAGAAATTAGAAGGTAAAGCTTATGATGCACAGCTACAGAGTATTTATGTAGACAGTCATTTACTAGAATACCAGAGGGCACGTTATATAGAAGCAGTGGAAGAGTATGAAAAGTATTTTGGCGAGGATATGTTAGAAGTCTATAGTACTCCAGGACGAAGCGAAGTCTGTGGCAATCATACGGACCATCAGCATGGCATGGTTTTAGCGACTTCCATTAATCTTGATTCAATTGCGATTGTAAGTAAGAATCAGGAACAAATTGTACGGATAAAGTCTAAGAACTATGAGTTATTTGAGGTAAATATTGAAGACCTTGCATATAGGGAAGAGGAAAAAGAAACCTCTATTAGCCTTGTGAAAGGTGTTTTATTTGCTTTAAAGGAAGCAGGATATAGAGTGGAGGGTTTTAATCTTTATACCACTAGTGATGTGCTGATTGGAGCGGGTCTTTCTTCCTCTGCTGCTTTTGAAGTCCTAATAGGAACTGTAATATCCGGCCTATTTAACGATATGTTGATTAGTCCTGTGAAGATAGCACAGGTTGCCCAGTATGCAGAAAATGTATATTTTGGAAAGCCTTGCGGCCTTATGGATCAGATGGCTTGCTCCGTAGGAAGCTTAATTCACATTGATTTTAAGGAGCTTGATAATCCAATAGTGAATAAGATAGAGATTGATTTTGAACAATATAATTACAGCCTTTGTATTGTGGACACTAAGGGTTCCCATGTAGACTTAACCAGGGATTATGGGATGATTCCTGAAGAAATGAAGTCTGTGGCAGAATATATGGGCTGTCAGGTATTACGTGAGGTAGAGGAAGCGGACTTTATACAGAAGATACCAGAAATTAGAACCCATTTAGATGATCGAGCTGTGCTTCGTACCCTTCATTTTTATAAGGAAGAAAAACATGTGCAGTCAGCCGTTAATGCGTTACAGGAAGATCGATTTGAAGAGTTTTTGGAAGTTATCCGTCAATCCGGCAATTCTTCCTTTAAGTATCTTCAGAACGTCTATACAAACAGGGACATAGAGCATCAGAATGTGTCAGTAGCCCTTGCATTAAGCGAAGAGTTTTTGGGAGATAATGGGGTATGCAGAATTCATGGAGGGGGGTTTGCAGGTACCATTCAATGTTTTATTAAAAATGACGTGGTATATGAGTATAAACATTTTATTGAGAAAGTATTTGGTAAAGATTCTTGTATTGTACTTAAGGTTAGAAAATATGGTGGTTGTAAAGTAATTGAATAAGCTATGGTACACTACTGATGAAGAAAGGATGACATTATGATAGACAAGCAGATTAGCAGATTAGTACAATATGGAATTCAAACAGGATTAATAGAAGAGGCAGATTCTTTTTATATAACAAACCGTTTGCTGGAACTTTTTAATATAGACAGTTATACACAAGAAGATATCCCTAAGACTTCAGTGGAGGATTTGGAGGATATCCTATCGAAAATGTTAGATTATGCATTTGAAAATAAATTAATAGATGACAATACTACCACCTATCGAGATTTATTCGATACCAAGATTATGGGAACCTTAATAAGTCGTCCCTCTGTTATTCAGAGAAAATTCTATGAGAAATATCAAGAATCTCCTAAAGCGGCAACCGATTATTACTATAAACTCAGTATGGACAGTGACTATATCAGACGATACCGAATATGTCAGGATTTGAAATGGAAAAGTGCCACAGCCTATGGAGATATAGACATTACCATAAACCTATCTAAACCAGAGAAGGACCCAAAAGCTATTGCAGCGGCCAGACTTATGACACAGAGTAGTTATCCAAAATGCCTTCTTTGTAAGGAGAACGAGGGATATGCAGGAAACCTGAATCATCCAGCTAGAAATAATCATAGAATCATTCCTGTTACCTTAAATGAAGAGGAGTGGTATCTTCAATATTCTCCATATGTTTATTATAATGAGCATTGTATTGTATTCAATTCCAAACATATTCCAATGGTTATTGATAATACCACTTTTATAAAGCTATTTGATTTTGTAAAACAGTTCCCTCATTATACGATAGGTTCCAATGCAGATATTCCGATTGTAGGAGGTTCCATCTTAACCCATGAGCATTTTCAAGGAGGAAATTATCATTTTCCCATGGAGAAAGCACCTATTGAGAAGGAATTTCATGTTAAAGGGTATGAGGAGGTCAAAGCCGGTATTGTAAAATGGCCATTGTCCGTGATTCGACTAAGTTCTCCTGATGTGGGCAGATTAATTGCTCTAAGTACTAGAATTCTCAGCATATGGAGAGGGTATTCAGATGAGTCGTGTTTCATTTTTGCAAAAACAGGAGAAACTCTTCATAATACTATTACACCAATAGCCAGAAAATCAGGAGATAATTATGAGATAGATTTGGTTCTTCGTAATAACATTACTACGGATGAGCATCCTCTCGGTGTATTTCATCCTCATAGTAATCTTCACCATATTAAGAAGGAGAACATTGGGCTTATAGAAGTAATGGGACTTGCGGTTTTGCCATCTAGACTAAAGAATGAGATGGAACAGTTAAAGAAAGCCATTCTAGATGGAAAAGATATTGCTGGAATTAAAGATATATCAAAGCATGCAGACTGGGTGAATAAATTCCTTCCACAGTATAATAATGTAAATGAGAGTAACCTTACAGCTATTCTACAGGATGAAATCGGCAAGGTGTTTGCAAAGGTATTGGAGGATGCTGGTGTATACAAGAGAGATGAAGCTGGAATGGAAGGTTTTCATAGATTTATTACAGCAATTAATGAATAAGAATTTAAAAATAAGCATGGAGTGAATCCATGCTTTTTTTAAATTCGTCAAAGATAGAGTTATAAATAAGATAAAATAGTCGTAAATTATCTAAAATAGGGTTTAAAAATGAAGACAATCCGTATATAATAGATACACAATGCAGTGTGGAAGGAGAAGTAACTAATATGCAAAAAGCAAGAATGGCAATGTACTCCATAGCAGGGTTATATCTGGTGTATCTGGCCTATCAACTGGTGGGGGGCATCTCAAAAGCAGAAGGTGCCGTAAAGATACTTTCTATTCTATTTGCAATTCTATTTGCTATTATTGGAGTCTCGCTTACGATATTTGGAATTTACAGAACTTATAAGATGAAAAAAGAAGAAGAGAACCCAAACGTAATAGAGGCAGAAGAGAAAGATATGGAAGAGACAGAAAACGAAACAAAAGGGCCAGAAGAAAAATAAATTGGCTTTTCTATAGGTATATGACATTCTCCCTTTGGTGAAATAACATTTGGGGAGGCAAGGAGCCTTTACTCCCTTAATAGAGGAGTAAAGGCTTTTTGTCGTAGTATTAAGACTTTCCTGTCGAGGTATCGTCATTTCCCAATACTTCTATCCCCTAAAGATAACAGATAGTAACAATACACCTTATTGACATATTATGAAGATAATTGAAATATGTAACAATACATGCCATAATAAAAATTAGATAATAGCTCAACAGAAGGAGGGGTTCCATGAAAGTCTTGGTAGTAGAGGATGATAACATTATTGCATCTGGGCTAGAGTACTCTTTAAAACAGGAAGGATATGATGTAATGGTATCCAATCGATGTTCTGAAGCTATGGATTTAATACAGCATGATAATTATGATATCTGCTTATTAGATTTATGTCTTCCAGATGGCTCCGGCTACGATGTATGTAAAAAAGTAAAGGAGAAAGGGGACACCCCGGTAATCTTTTTAACAGCAGTTGATAATGAAGTCAATACAGTAATGGGACTGGATATGGGGGCAGACGACTATATTACAAAACCATTTCGTATCAGGGAATTGATTTCTAGGATTAAGTCGGTCCTACGAAGATATCATAAGGATTCTGGTTCTCAAGACACTATCCATATACACCATATAACAATTAATCTAAAGGAAGCAAAGGTCTATAAGGAGAGAGAAGAAGTGTTGCTGACTGCCATGGAATACCGGCTACTCCTTACCTTTGTCAACAATAGGGCCCGTGTCTTAAGTAGAAATCAGTTATTGGAAGGAATCTGGGATGTATCAGGAGAATTTGTAAATGACAATACTCTGACTGTATACATAAAAAGGTTAAGAGAAAAGCTGGAATTGGATGCAGCCAATCCTATCCTTATTAAGACCGTCCGTGGATTGGGTTACATTATGGAAAAGGATTGATGGAATGATGAAGAATAGAGAATTTATTTGGCAAATTGTATTGCAAGTAGCAGTTATTATAAGCTGTATTATGGGCTATTGCTGGCAGGCAACATGGATTTGGCTTTTGGTGGCAGGAGTCATACAAATAACTATCAGCGTGATTTATACGGCAAGAAGATATCGGGAGATTAATACCTTAACAGTATATGTGGATAAGATACAGCATGGAATTGAGAGTCTGGACATAAGGGATAACCGGGAAGGTGAACTTAGTATTCTAAAAAATGAGGTTTACAAATTAGCCTTAAAATTGCTTAATCAAGCGGAACTCTTAAAAAGAGACAAAATGTATCTGGCAGACTCTATTTCGGATATCTCACACCAATTAAAGACACCGTTAACATCTATGATGGTTATGGCTGATTTATTAACAGAAGATGAACTTCCAAGGGAGAAGCAGAAGGAATTTTTACATAACATTCAGAGTGGGCTAGAACGTATGCAGTGGCTAGTGCTTTCCCTTCTTAAGCTATCCAAGTTAGATGCGGATGCGGTGCTTTTGAAACAGGAGACAGTGCAAGTAGAGAAGCTACTTAATAACGCTTTGCAACCGTTATTGATTCCACTGGAAATAAAAAATCAGACTCTGGTGACAAAAGGAAGTAATGAGGTCACGTTTACTGGGGACATTCTTTGGAGTACAGAAGCCATTAGTAATATTGTAAAAAACTGTATAGAGCATACATCAGTGGGTGGTCAGATCACCATTTCCTATGGACAGAATAATTTGTATACGAGTATTGTCATTCAGGACAATGGGGAAGGAATTGATTCAGAAGATTTACCTCATATTTTTGAACGTTTTTATAAAGGGAAAAATGCAAGTTCAGAGAGTGTAGGAATTGGACTTGCTCTATCTAAAAGTATACTAAACCGGCAGAAGGCAACACTTGAAGTGACAAGTAAGCCAGGACAGGGAACCATATTTATAATCAAATTCTATGTGTGACAATACTGTCACAATACATGTCACCTATCAGTCACTTACCAGCTGTACAATAAGATCAAAAGATAAATTAGGAGGGTATTATGGAAATCTTAAAAGTAGAACATTTATCGAAGATCTATGGTTCTGGGGAAACTCAGGTAAAAGCTTTAGATGATGTATCGTTTACAGTGGATAAAGGTGAATTTGTAGCAATTATCGGACCATCAGGATCCGGCAAATCTACCCTGCTTCATCTTATTGGTGGGGTAGATAAACCAACAAGTGGGAAGGTATTTATTGACAATACAGATATTTATAGTCTGAATGAAACGAATCTAGCTATATTTCGAAGGAGACAGATAGGTTTAATCTATCAGTTTTATAATCTACTTCCTGTATTAAATGTTGAGGAGAATATTACGCTTCCTTTATTACTGGATAACCGTAAGGTTGACAAAGAATACTTTCAAAAGGTAATTGGTACCTTAGGTTTAGAGGACCGTAAAGGTCATTTACCTAATCAATTGTCTGGTGGGCAACAACAGAGAGTCTCCATAGGTCGTGCTATGATTACCAATCCAGCCATTGTTCTGGCAGATGAGCCAACCGGGAATCTGGACCGTAAGACAGGGGTAGAGATTTTAGAACTTTTAAAGGTCAGTAATCAATTATATCACCAGACACTAATTGTGATTACCCATGATGAAAGCATTGCCCTTCAGGCGAATCGTGTTATATCGATTGAAGATGGGAAGATAGCCCGTGACGAGGTTATTCGGACAAGGGGAATGGGGGTAAGATAATATGAATATAATGAATAAACTTACCCTGCAACATATTAAACAAAATAAAAGAAGAACTATTCTTACGATTGTTGGTATCATTCTTTCTGTGGCTATGTTTACTGCAGTCTCAACAGGTGTTACGTCCTGCCTCAAATGGATGGAAAACCTGACGATGGAGGCCACGGGAAAGTGGCAGGTGAGTTATAACGGTGTTCCTACGAAAAATATAACGTTACTTCAACAGGATGAGGATATCGATACACTTTCGCTGATTTATACCAATGGTTATGGAATCTTAGAAGGTTATGATAACCAATTAAAGGAGAAGGAAAAGGATAATGCCAAGCCCTATGTCTATCTATCTTCTTATGATCAGAATGCTTTTTTAAATATGCCTGTTAAATTGTTAAGTGGACGATTCCCTGAGAAAGACAATGAAATAGTTCTTCCGGAACATTTGTTAGAAACCATGAATACACCATATAAGATAGGAGATACCATAACCTTAAATATGGGAAAGAGATTTCTTGTTTCCGATGCTTCCAAAGAAGACTTGGAAGAATTAAATATGTTTCCCGAGATAGGGGAAAAGGTTGAACTGAATCAGAGGATTGAATATCTTGGTAAAAAGAAGAGCTTTGATATAGGAGAAGGATCAAAACATACCATAGAAGTAGGGGAAAAATTTGAGACGACGGGGGATAAAAAGGAATATACCATCGTAGGTATCATAAAAAAACCGGGGTTTATGCAGGAGTTTACTCAGGCTCCGGGATATACTGCTATGACTTACTTAAAGATAGCTACGTTAGATAAAAATGATAAGATTGATGCGTATACATATGAAAGTAATGTTACAACTGCCATCTATGATAAAAGTAAGGAAATGGCGAAAAAGCTAGAAATTGATAGTTCTAAAACGGATGAAATGGCAGAGGATAGTGTAACAATAAATCAAGAAGTGCTGTTTTATAGTGGTGTTACTAAGGATGACAATTTTAATTTCTTTATTAAGCTTTTGACGGGAATCCTAAATGTTATTATTATGGTAGGCTCTATTTCTCTCATCTATAATTCCTTTGCTATCTCTATTTCAGAAAGAAGCAAACAGCTTGGTATGTTATCCAGTGTGGGAGCAACAAAAAAACAAAAGAGAAATTCCGTTCTATTTGAGGCCATCCTTCTAGGAGTCATCGGGATACCGTTAGGAGTTTTAGCAGGAATCTTAGGCCTTGGTGTTGCTTTTATGGCAGTCAATCCAATATTTTCAGACATTATAGAAACCTCAGTGAAGCTATCTATGTTTTGTTCTGTAAAAAGCATCGTAATACCGATTGGATTTGCTATTGTTACTATATTTATCTCGGCTTATCTACCTGCCAGAAGAGCTTCAAAGATTACTCCAATGGAAGCAATCAGGCAAAGCAAGGATGTGAAGATTACTGCCAAATCAGTGAAAACTTCTAAACTGACAAAGAAGATATTTGGATTAGAGGGAGAGATTGCCTTAAAGAATATGAAGAGGAATAAAAAACGTTATCGTTCCTTGATTTTCTCCTTATTTATCAGTGTAGTACTGTTTATTAGTGTAGCTTCCTATATTCACTATATGTCGCAAGCATTCTATATAGGAAAAGGTGAGTCTAACTTTGATGTATACATTGAGAGTGGGGATATTAGCCAAGATGATTTTGGCGATATAACCAAAGAACTTAGAGATTATTCTTCTGTGAAGCAGGCTTCATTGGTTACCGATACGTCCTTTACCCTATCGGATAAGCAGAAGACAGATATCATCAGAAAGGATTTCTCTGATTATGTAAAGAATAATTTTAGGATTGCTTATGAACCTAGTTTTGAAATTGTTGGAATGGATGAAATTGCTTTTCAGGAATATTGTACTACGTTAGGAATTGATCCTAAAGGTTATGGAAAAACAGATTCGGTACAGGGAATCCTTATAAATTACTATCGGTTAAAAACTGATTATACCATTCAAGACATGGTTCCATTTAAGCTCAAAGAGGGTGAGAATATCTCCTTACAATATCTTTCTGAGGATGGTGCTGATACCCAAACTATCTCAATAAACGTAGGGAAAATAACAAAAGAAATACCACTTGGAATCATGGGCTATGGTTCTACGCCTGACGCACCTGTAAAACTTGTAGTACCGGAAAAAACATTTCAGACTATTTTACAAAAGCTTAATGTAAAAGAAGATGATCTTCCACGCCCAAAGTTATTTTTGTTGGCCAATGATAAGGAGCAGATTGGTAAGGATGTTGAAGCGGTTATGACCAAACATGAATATGCAGAGCACGATTTTAATTGCTATAATATGTTTGAAATTGAGAAGATAAATAGGCAGTTGGTACTTGCAATGTCTATCTTTGCCTATGGTTTTATAATTTTGATGTCTTTGATTTGTTGCGCCAATATGTGCAATACTATCTCCACCAGTATTGCCCTTCGTCGTAAGGAATTCTCCATGCTCCGTTCCGTAGGAATGACACCTGGAGTATTTAGACGAATGATTATGTATGAAAGTCTTCTTTATGGTATCAAAGCCTTACTATATGGCATACCTGTAAGTGTTTTGATTGCGTATGGTATATATAAAGCAGTATCCCCTCAGATTTCCGTAGGGTTTGCTCTTCCAATTAATATTTTTGTGATTGCCATAGTGGTAGTCTTTGCTGTCGTAGGGCTTGCCATGGCATATTCTAGCAGAAAGGTTCGCAAAGAAACTATTATAGATGGCTTAAAGGAAGATATTCTATAGTAAATAGTCTTTAAAAGGAATTGATTATGACTAAAGTCATAGTCAATTCCTTTCTTTTTGCACTTTTTCACCGTACAAATTATTTGTATGATATTGTTATAACGAAATTAGTACGGAGGTAAGAGTATGGAAAATGTGATTTCAATGAAAGGACTAACAAAAAAATACGACAAAAAAGTTGCAGTAGATTATATATCATTAGACATTAAGCAGGGAGAAATATTTGGTTTATTAGGGCCAAATGGAGCCGGAAAGAGTACCACTTTAAATATGCTAAGCTCTTTAATTAAGCCAACCAGTGGCAGTATGGAGTTATTTGGTATGGATCCGAATAAAAACCGAAGAGAGATTAATGGTAGGATTGGTTATGTACCTCAGGAGTTAGCTATTCATGAAAATCTAAAAGCCTGGGAGAATGTAGAGCTCTTTGCTTCACTCTATGGGCTAAAGAGACAGGAGTTAAAGAATAGAATAGAGGAATCCTTAAGTTATGTGGAACTGGAGGAGCATAGAAACAATTTTGCCAAGACTTTTTCAGGAGGAATGAAGAGAAGACTAAATATTGCCTGTGCCCTTGCTCATCATCCAGAGTTATTAATCTTTGATGAACCAACAGTCGGAATTGATCCTCAGTCTCGTAACTTTATTTTGGAAATGATTCGAAAAATGAGTAGAGAAGGGGCAACTATTTTATACACGAGCCACTATATGGAAGAGATTGAGGCACTTTGTACTAGAATTGGCATTATGGATAATGGTAAGATTATTGCGATTGGAACAAAAAAAGAACTGGTGGATATGGTGAAAACAGATGAGAATCAAAATATGACATTAGAAGAGGTATTTTTGACTTTAACAGGAAAATCCTTAAGAGATTATGGAGAAGGGGAGAATTAGTATGTGGTATTTTTTAAAAAACAACTTTAAGTTAATATACCGTAGTAGAGTTCTGTTTTTTATACTGATTCTGCTTACCATTACAATTATTGCTTTGCTAGCGGACAGTTTTAATAATTTTTTGGAAACAAATAAGAAGTTAGAGTCCTTTCGTTCTGGGTATACCTGTAAAGAAAATAGCTTTATGAAGTCCATGTTACCTCAGTTTCAAAAGATGTGTGAAGAGAATGGAATTACCTTATCTAGCGTGAAGAAAGAAACAGGTATACAGGATGTGAAAGATGGAAATCTGGACACCTATGTGGAATTTAAAGAAGATAATTATGAACTGTATCAAGGAAAGGATACGGTAGGCTGCGGAATAATCTTAGATAACCTGTTGGTTGCTTTTTCTACGGAGTATAAACAATACGTAGTGGCCAAGGCTAATCATATTACTTTACCTGAGGAGAATATGAACACATTACAGATTCAGAATATTGAGATAGATCCTGTTCCTAATGCCAAAACTTACTATGGAATTGTAGAAGTTCTATATTTCATGTGGTTTGGGATTATCTCTATTGCAGCTATTTATATCAGTGAGAATCGTCATAAGGTACAGAAACGGTATGATATCAGTACTCTAAGCTCCCAACGTTTTTATCTTGGAAAGCTGTTGGCAGGAGTAGCTGCACTATGTATTCAAATGGGTTCCGCAATCGTTCTTTCTGTTGTATTTCTGGATATAGACTGGGGGAATGTCTTTTACAAATCCGCGGGAATACTGTTATTACAGTCAGTAGCGGTTAGTAGCTTAAGTATTTTGCTTTATCAGCTATTTCGTAGTACAGCGGTAGTGCTTTCACTAGATTTTACTCTGTTATTTATTTTTAGCTTTCTGGGAGGTAGCTTTCAGCCATATTTCTATAATACGTTTAGCAAGGGTATGGAAATGTTCTCACCACAATACTATCTAAATCGAACGTTAGTGGAATATGTCACAAAAGGGAAAAGCGATTATACCATTGCTTGCATAGGTATTTTACTTGTTATTATATTGGTATGTAGCAGTATCAGTCTATTGTTATTAAAAAAGAGAAGGGGGGCGTAAGAAATGCAGGGATTTTTTTCAATGTTGAAGCTAAATCTTAAACTTTTGTTACGTAATAAAGGATACCTAATTAGTGTGATATGCGTCCCATTGATATCCTTATTTTGGATATGGCTTATTCAAAACAATGATGACCCTACTAATGCAGTGAAAGAAGAAAGTAGCATTACAGAGATTGGATTGAATGATAATTTCCTACAGATGGCGGACCAATTGGAACTAGCAGTAAAGGTATATGATGCCTCTCACTCAAAGACAAGTGAATACCTGTTAAATACTTTAGCAAACTATTCAATGTTTCATTTTTATCGGGTGGATGCATCCGGATTGACAAAAGAGGAAGTTAAAGAAAATGCTACCTATACAGCCAAACGCACTAATCTTTTTACCTCTCTTTATATTCCATCAGATTTTGAAAACAATATATTGGAAGGAAAGTCAGATAAGGTCCTTACTGTCTATATCTCCACAAAGGATGAAAGAGCCCAGATGTTAAAAATCAATAGTCAGATGCTGCTGAAGAATATCTGTGCAGTTGCCAATGGGGTAGGACAGAACAAGGAGAACTTTCATAAGTTACTATCAGAGTTAACTAAGGTAGAGATTACAAAACAGGTTCATACATTGTCCACTGGTGACCTAACGATACTTACAGACGAACAGAAAAATCAGAAAAATGTATTTGGATATGTACTAGGCTTTTTCTGCCTCTCCTTTTTATTAAGTGGTGTATTTATATCAAGCATCTATGTTACAGAAAAGAATAATAATGTTTTGAGAAGAATTACCCTTACCAAAGCCAACTTTTTTAATTATATTTGTGTCAAACTAATCCTTGCATTAATTACTCTTGTTATAGAGGAGATAGTAGTCTGCATTGGATTTAGCCAGTTAGGCAATAATCTCGGCCTGTCCACACCGCAGTTTGTATTTATATCCTTTGGGGCTGGTATTGTACTTATCCTTCTTACGATTGCCATAGGTACCTTTACTAATAATGTGGCCACTGTAGCCTTTGCAGGAGTATTTGCCTGGAGCATCAGTAACTGTATATCAGGCTTATACTTCCCGGTTACAAACTCATCCATATGGATACAGGCACTATCCAAACTTATGCCACAATACTGGTGTATGAAGCTATACGATATGCTTCTTGCGAATAGTTACAATGGATATTTTATGTATACAGCAGTTATCCTTGCATTCGTTGCTCTAACAGCGTGTATGGGAGTGTTAGGACTAAGACTGACAAGTAAAAAATAGAAATATGACTAAATATATGATACACTGTTATTAGGTGGGTGATATCATGCAGGATAATATGAGAAAGTATTACTTTGCTATCGTAAAAGCAGTGATAATTCTTATGTTGATTATTTATTACAATACACAGAATTCCATTACTATAGGTAAGGAGGTAGGAGTATTTGTCCTCTATAGTGGATTGCTGGTTGGACTAATGTTAACGGAACTTTTAGATCAAAGACACTGGCAGGTAATAGCCTGTCAGGTCTTTCTTTTGTTGTCTATCTATATTTTTTATGGTTTGGAATATACATATGTTTTACCAGTAGTGCTTTTGGAAGTATTAGTATACCTAAATGTCAAGGGAGGCTGGTACTTTATTGTACTTTTTGGCGTTTTTCTATTTAAAGGGAATGTATTTCCCTATGCACTTATATGCCTCATAGTTCTGGGTGCTTATTTTCAACATTACATAGTGATAAAAGAATATAAAGATTTACTTCAGTACTATCAGACCAGAGAAAATAGACTTAAAATTAATATGAATCAGATGGACATGATGTATAAGAGAGAACTAAGAGATAATCACATGTTTTTCGAAAATCAGTTGTTGGAAGAAAAGAATCGACTTTCCCAGGCTCTTCATGATAAGCTGGGACACAGCATCAATGGTTCTGTGTATCAGTTAGAGGCAGCAAAAATAATTATGGGGAAGGAACCAGAACACTCAATTAATATACTTCAAGGAGTTATTGACAACTTAAGAGGTAGTATGGACGAGATTCGGAGTCTTTTGAGAAAAGAACAACCAAACAAAAGCCGTATGGCTCTCCTTCAGCTTCAAAGCCTATGTGATGACTGTAATAATAAATATCAGATAGAAGCATCTCTAATACTAAAGGGAGATCAGAATAAGATACCAGAACCTATCTGGGATATTATACTTGATAACAGTATAGAAGCAGTTTCCAATGCATTAAAGTATGCAAACTGTAGAAAACTGACGATCTCTATCATAGTACTGAATAAATTGGTTCGTTGCAATATAACAGATGACGGATCTGGCTGTAAGGAAGTTCATGATGGAATGGGGCTTCAGGGGATGAGAAGACGTGTCAGATCCATAAATGGTATTCTGGACATTACTACGGACAACGGCTTCTCCATTAATATGCTGTTGCCTTTCAAATAGAGGAGGAGAAGTATGGACCCAATTCGTGTTGTGATTGTAGATGATAGTGATTTTGTAAGAGAGGGAATGAAAATTATCCTAGATGTAGACGGTGATTTTACGGTGTTAGGCTGTGCACCCAACGGAGAAGTGGCTGTTACTTTGGCACAGGAGCTAAATCCAGATGTTATATTGATGGATTTGCAGATGCCTATCATGGACGGCATTGAAGCCACCAGACAGATTGTGAAGAAAGACTGCGGCAAAGTTCTGATTCTAACTACCTTTGATGATTATGATCTGGTAAAAAAGTCTATTGAGAATGGGGCAAAAGGCTATTTGATTAAGAACCATACTCCAGATCAGTTAAAACAAATGATTAAATCCATCCATAATGGTGTTAACGTTTTAGATGACAGCATTTTTCAGAAACTTCCCCACCATGATATTTATGCTGCCTCAGAATTTGATGCTAGTCCTTATACTACGCGAGAAATTGAAATTATTAAGGCTGTCAGTGAAGGATTATCTAATAAAGAAATATCCTCTAAGTTATATATCAGCGAGGGTACTGTTAAGAATTATATCAGCACGATACTAGAAAAGGGAGACCTGTCTCATAGAACCCAGTTGGCAGTCTATTATCTGACAGGAAAGAAGAATAAATGAACAAAGTATTAAGAAAACCAATGGTAGTAATTTTATGTGCAACCTTATGCACTTTTTTGTGGGGAAGTGCTTTTCCCTCAGTAAAGACAGGATATGAGTTATTTCAATTACAGGATGGTATTATGGCAGATAAACTGGTTTTTGCCGGTATGCGCTTTTTAATAGCTGGATTGGCTATATTACTCCTTATACTAGCAATCCCGGGGAAAAGCCTTAAGCTAAAAAGAAAGGAGTATAAAGGTGTTATAGTACTTGGAATAGTACAAACTTTTCTTCAATACTTCTTTTTCTATATAGCTCTTTCTAATATGTCAGGATCTAAGGGTTCTATTATCAATGCGACTGGTACCTTTTTTGTCGTAATCTTTAGCCATTTTTTTCTTACCAGTGAAAAATTAAATAAAAATAGGGCGATTGGTTGCCTGATTGGATTTGCAGGAATCATTCTTATAAACCTTTCGGGAGATACAGATCTGGGGTTTCATATAAAAGCAGAAGGGTTTATGCTAATAGCAGCCCTTACATTTGCACTAGGTTCTGTATATAGTAAAATTATCTTAAAAGATATGGATGCCTTAGTTCTTACAGGGTATTATCTTGCTTTTGGAGGAGTACTTTTACTTCTTGTAGGCTTCCTTATGGGAGGGAGATTGGGATATATTACCACAAAGGGGGTAATATTATTTGCCTATTTGGTATTTATCTCTTCAGCAGCTTTTGGAATATGGACGCTTTTAATTAAATACAACGAGGTTACTAAAATCTCCATATTTAACTGCCTTACACCTGTATTTGGAACAATATTATCGGGTATATTTCTATCAGAGGATATACTAAAACTGAAAAATCTGGTTGCACTTCTTCTTGTTGTAGTAGGTATTTATATAGTCAATGCCAAAGATAAAGGAAAGTTAGGTTATTACAATCGTTAGGAGAAAGGAACTATGAGAAAAAAACAATTACAAAGTAACGCAATCTTATTGTTAACAGCACTTATTTGGGGATTAGCATTTGTTGCGCAAAGCATAGCCATGGACTATATAAGACCTTTTACCTTTAATGGGATTCGTTCTATTATAGGAGGACTTGTTCTATTGCCAGTGATTGCAGTAATGAAGAAGTTTAGTACTAGTAAGAGAGAATGCTATAATCCGCAAGATAGAGATAGAGTAAAGGAAATTTTTCATTCTATGGAAGTAAAAGGTGGAATCCTCTGTGGCTTAGTTCTATTTGTCACTTCTAACCTACAACAATTTGGAATTATGTATTCGTCACCTGGAAAAGCAGGTTTTATAACAGCTTTATATATCTTAATTGTACCTATCATTGGATTGTTCTTAGGAAAAAAAGTAATGGTGCGTATCTGGGGCTGTGTTGGTGTAGCTTTGGTTGGGGTCTTTCTTCTATGTGTTACGGAGCAGCTAACCATTGAAAAGGGGGACATTCTCCTTATTCTATGTGCGATTGGCTGTTCTGTACATATTTTAGTTGTGGATTACTTTTCGCCTAAGGCTAATGGACCCATTATGTCTTGTATTCAATTTTTTGTATGTGGAGTACTAAGTCTGATTGGTATGGGAATCTTTGAACAGCCAGTTCTATCAGATGTCCTGAAGGCTTGGCAGCCTATTCTTTATGCAGGTGTTTTGTCTAGTGGGGTAGCTTATACATTGCAGATTATATGTCAAAAAAATACAAGCCCAATAGTGGCCTCCCTACTTATGAGTATGGAGTCTGTGTTTGCGTATTTGGGAAGCGTAGTGATATTAGGACAGAATCTGTCCACAAGGGAAGCAATAGGTTCTGTTCTGGTATTTGGAGCAATCATTATAGCGCAGTTGCCCTCCAAACAAAGGATTGCCGCATAAAAGTAATTAATTTGGATAGGAGATGAGAAATGCTATGGCGAAAATTATGATTGTGGAAGATGACCGGGCCTTAAGGAATCAGGTAAAGGAAATGCTGACGGACTACGAGTATACCATATTGGCCATAGAGGATTTTCAACATGTAGAAGAACAGTTTAAGGCATTTCAACCCGATTTGGTACTACTTGATATCAATCTGCCTTATTACGATGGCAATCATATATGCAGAAAGCTTCGAAAGATATCGAATGTCCCAATTATCATCACTTCAGCCAGAAACAGTGAGATGGATCAAATCTTCAGTATGGAAGTAGGAGCGGATGACTATGTGATAAAACCTTTTGCAATTCCTATCTTACTGGCTAAAATCAATGCTTTGTTACGCCGAACTTATGGAGAATATGTAAAGGGGGAGCAGGTAGGAGTTACCCAGGTAGGAGAAATCCGATTGCAGGATAAAGATTTTACCTTGTCCTATAAAAGTAAATCCGTAGAGTTAAGTAAAAATGAGTATCGACTCATGAAAGCTTTCCTACACTGCCCAGGAGAAATCATTACCAGAGAGAATTTGTTAGAGATTCTTTGGGACAATCAGGATTTTGTAGATGATAATACCCTAACCGTGAATATTACCAGACTGAAGGGACAGCTTGGGGAGTTAGGTCTGGTGGAGATGATTAAAACCAAACGAGGTGTTGGTTATTATATGGATACAGAACAAATGGAGGAGTATCCATGAGAAAAAACATTTTACAACAACTTAAAGCTTGTTTTCTAGACCAGATGACTCCAACTATTACTTATCTGATTGGGGTTTTTCTGGTTGTCTCTTTTTATGCCATATCCACGGATAGGAGTATAGAAATCATATATCCTCTTACTCTTGCTGTGGTGGTCTATCTCATCTATTTTTTGATCGCATTTATCCGATTTATGTCATTTTGTAAGGCTCTTAATGCAATGGCAGAGCATCAAGATGTAGATGTCGTCACTCATTCTGTATGTGAGGCTATGGTGAAACAGAAGATTTATCAGATACATAGCCAATATTCTTCTCAGATTCATAAAATGGAAATGAAGAGCCAGGAGGAATCAAGATTTTTATCTACCTGGGTGCACAACATGAAGACTCCTGTCTCAGTAAACAATCTGATTTTACAGCGATATCAGTTGAATCAGATATCAAGAGAAGAGTTGATTCTGGGATTTTCAGAGGAAAATGAAAAGCTGAACAGGCAGTTGGATATGGTATTGAATCTTTTTCGTGTGAATGAATTTGAGAAGGATTATCTGCCTGCCCCCGTGAATCTTACAGAATCCCTAAACCGAATTATCAATCAAAATCAGAAGCAATTTATATACAACAGAGTATTTCCTAAAATGAATCAGCCGGATAGAGATCTTATAGTACTGTCGGATGCCAAGTGGAATAACCTGGTGATTTCACAGCTTATCTCCAATGGAATCAAATATTCCAAACCTCTTGAAGGGGAAGAGGCGGGTAAAATGGAGTTTACCATGGAGCAGAAAGAGGGCAAAGTAACCTTGGTAATCAGAGATTTTGGCAAAGGAATACCGGAGTATGATCTGCCTAGAGTCTATGAGCCTTTTTTTACTGGAGACAATGGACGTAACACAAAAGGTGCCAGTGGTATTGGTCTGTATTTCTGTAAAGAAGTTTGTCGGATGTTAGGACATGAACTGAATATTACTTCAATCGTAGGGGAAGGTACTACTGTTACCCTTACTTATCTTGCAAAATTGTAAGGTTGTGTAAGGTGATTCGATGGATGTAAATGACCTTAGGGCGTATGATTATTTTAGAACATAGAAAAATCATAAAGCGAACCTTAAGACAGGGAGGTATATTATGTCAGTTTTAGTTGCAGAAAATTTAACAAAAACTTATGGAGAGTATAATGGGGAAAATGCTACAAAAGCCTTGGCCGGTGTCAGCTTAAGCATAGAAGAGGGAGAATTTGTGGCAATTATGGGGCCAAGCGGAAGTGGTAAATCCACCCTAGTTAATATTCTTAGTGGGATAACGGCAGCAACCAGTGGAAAGGTACTAATTGCAAATAAGCAGATGGAACTGTTATCAAAAGATGAGATGGCAAGGTTTCGACGCAGAAATATAGGTTTTGTCTTTCAGGAGTTTAATCTGTTAGAACATCTTACCTTAGAGGAAAATGTGATGCTTCCTATGGTGTTAGATCATAGGAAACCAGAAGAGATTAGAGTTAAGGTAAATGATGTGTTGGAGTTCTTAGGAATTGCGGAAATAGGGAAAAAATATCCTGCCAATGTATCCGGCGGACAGCAGCAGAGAGCAGCTGTAGCAAGAGCTTTAATGAATGAACCGGACATTATTTTTGCAGATGAGCCAACAGGTAATCTAGATTCCAAGTCTGCCAATGCAGTGATGAGATGCTTGGGAAGATTAAATGAAGAAAAACACGCCACGATTATGATGGTAACCCATGATGTATTTGCAGCCAGTTTTTGTAAACGAGTCATCTTTATTAAGGATGGTAGCGTCAATATGGAGATTAGAAGAAAGGGAACGAGAAAAGAATTCTTTGATCAAATCTTGGATTGCCAAGCAATTGTGGGAGGTGAGAACCTTGACCTTTAAACAAGTGATAGTAAAGATTTTTTTAGGAAATGTGAGACAGTATTTAGCCTTCTTTTTATGCAGTACCTTTTCCATTATTGTATTCTTTATGAATGTTACATTGGCATTTAATAAGGATATTACTGAAGGAACAGAAGGAGGGGTCATGAATCTTATGAGTTACCTCCTGCCTATAACTATAGTCGGCATTACTTTATTTTCTATCTTCTTTATTATCTATGCCAATAATTCTTTCATCAAAGGAAGATATAGAGAGCTTGGTGTCTACCTTACCCTAGGAATGGATAACAAGGAAATCCGTAAATTGATCAATGTACAGAATTTAATCATTAGTGGTTGTAGTGTGTTCATAGGTGTTTTAGTGGGAGCTTTATTATCTAGAATCTTTCAGATGGCAATCATACACATTCTAAACTTGCAGAAGGTATCGTTCTATTTAGATGGTATGGCTTTTTTAGTTACTATTATAGTTTTTGTATTGATCTTTGCCATTGTCTTTTTCCAAAATAATATGAAACTTAGAAAACTAGACATCTTAGGCTTATTAAAGGAAGCAAAGCAGATGCCTCAGATCAAAGCTAGTAGAAAAAACACTATACTAGGGGCTTTAGGTGTGATTTTCATGCTAATTTCCTTGTGGATGGTGCTTTTACTCTTAAACAATGAAAAGTACAATTCGGATGTTAAGATTGTCTTTCTCTTTATAGGACTCCTTTTTGCCGGAATGTATTTGACTATATCAAAGGGTGGAGAAATGATCATCAGTTATCGGAGAGCTAAGAATGCCTGTCGTTTTTCAATACTTTCTATTGCCGAAACAGAGAAGAAATATGAAGGAAATAAAAGAATAATCTTTGTTCTTAGTATTCTAAGTAGTATCACTATTACATTAGTAGCTTCACCAGTCTCTCTGCTTGGCTTAAGTGAGTCGATAGCAGATATGAACAGTAACAATGTGGAATATGTAGAAACAGAAACGATAAATAGGCTGGAGGATAGTAAGAGGAAAGAGATTATTAATCAGGAGCCCGTTACTTATGAAAAAGAGGCTGACTTTATCTATCTTTATGCAGATAAGAACAAAGGAACCTCAATTCCAATGGTATCCATTAAAACATATAATCGGTTGACCGGAGAAAAGGTTCAGTTACAAAAAGGACAGTGTATGAATATTAATCTTAACTGGATGCCTGGATACGCAGGATATGATGAAGGAAACAGTATTACCTTATATGGAACTAAGGGAACCTATGAGTTCAACATAGTTACTGCCAGTCATGGCCCTTATTTTGCGAATCAATCTTACCCCTCTGATGTCATGCTAATAATCAATGCAGAGGACTATGCTCAGTTATATCATGAGGAGGGCCAGATTAATTGGGGTGTCTATCACATGATAGGTTATGAAAATTGGAAGAATACGAAGAATATTGTATCTGATTTAAAAGCATGCTTTGCAAGTAGCGAGTATAAAGTATTATCTACCTATGATACCTATGTGGAGTTGAAACAATCATACTCTGCATTCCTGTTTATGACTACAGTATTAGGAATTCTGTTCTTTGTTTCTGGTGGAACAGTATTATATTTTAGACAGTTTACAGAACTATCACGGACAAAGGAAAATTTTAATAAGTTATATAAGGTAGGTATTACACAAAAAGAAGTGAAGAGTATCATTTCGAAAGAACTGTCGGTAATTTTCTTTGCTCCGTTAGTATTTGGCGCTTTTGGAGGAGAATGTATTATCTATATGTTAACCAATATGTTCGGGGGATCAGATGTATTACGTGAATTTATGATTAATAACATTAAGGTGATTGTGGCATATTTCATTTTCCAAGGAGTATTTTATTATATTACCAAAAAACAGTATGTCAAAGCCTGTAGCAACTAATTGAAATTTGTATATTACGGGCGTTTTCCAGTCACACAAGTTGTTTTACTAGAATATAGTAACATAGAACATGTAAAATGGTGTGTATTATGGCTTGGCTGATTGGATTATTTATTTTAGCTATCATAGTTTTACTGCTATTTGGATTAAGCATGGGTCGCAGGCTTTGGGCAGTACGTAAGGTAATGTCCATGACAGAAAAGGAAAAAATTTCAGAGTTTAATAAGGGATTATACCCTTATGGGTTTGAATATAATGCCTGTAATGATATTGTGCAGTCCAGGATGCATTCTTGGCAAAGGGAAGTTGGTTATTGTGGATTATATGACAAATTATCACCTAACCTGAATATGATATTTGATAGCGAACCTATTTACTTTACTTATCATGAGAAACGCTGGCTCCTTGAACTATGGAAAGGCCAGTATGGAATAACTACAGGGGCTGAAATTGGTCTATATAATACGGATAAACCAGATGTAGATATTCCTGGAATATTCAAAGGTCCATTTTTTGAATGTGCAACCGATGAGGAACGGATTTCAATGGCCTATATTCTGGAGAGAAAAGGTCAGGAGTTGTTTCGAAGAAAGCAGCTTCACTGGTGGCTCACCGGATTTTCAGTAGGAACCTTTTCAAAACCAAAGGATTTAGTCATGAAGGTCCAACTCACTTTTCCTACTTACGAGATGAGAAATGCCTTTTTGCATGGTTTGGCACGGGCCGGCTACAATCTAGAAGAAGTGCTGATTAATGAGAAAATAGTATACTTTGTGTTTGATCAACCGAAAACAAGACAACCTGACCACAGAAAATTGCGTATTGCATTGATTCAGAGACAGAACAGATTTAATTGTTGGTTGTTTAAAGTAGAAACCATTAACTTTAAAAAGACCTTAAATAAGGTTATGTTTTTAAAATATCTATTTCCTATCCTATATAGGATTCTTACCTGCCAGTTTACTGGTAAGAAATCCATGAGCATGTTTATGGGCATTCGTAAGAAACTGCAAAAGTAGGGGGACAATAGTATGAGAACCGATAAAAGATTAACGAAACTGTATGAAAAGGGTAAGGTAATTCCTTATGATAACAGTTCAAAAATCGTTATAATGAGTGATTGTCACAGGGGAACTGGCAATTGGACTGATAATTTTCTTCCTAACCAGAATTTGTTTTTTGCAGCTCTGCAACATTATTATGATAAGGGATTTACCTATTTCGAATTAGGTGATGGAGATGAACTGTGGGAAAATAGAGATTATAGTAATATTATAGAGGTTCACAGTGATTCATTCTGGATCATGGAGAAATTCTATCAGGCGAAGCGACTTTATATGCTATATGGCAATCACGATATAGTGAAGAATAGTCGTAAATATGTAGATAAGAATATGAAAAGATATTATTGTGATAGTACTAAAAATTATTGTCCATTATTTCCTGATATGGTAGTTTATGAAGGATTGATTCTTGAACATCAGGAAACCTACAATACTATTTTTCTTGTTCATGGTCATCAAGGGGATGTGATCAATGACGAGTTATGGCCAATAGGAAGGTTTTTGGTGCGATATGTCTGGAAACGGTTAGAGCTTTTAGGAATGAGGGATCCTTCCAGTTCAGATATCAACCCTAAGAAAAAAAATAAGATTGAAACACAATTATCCAAATGGTCTGAAGACCATAACCAAATGCTTATAGCTGGTCATACTCACAGGGCAGTCTTTCCTACCATAAGGGAACCAAAGTATTTTAATGATGGCAGTTGTATTCATCCAAGATGTATTCAAGCGTTGGAAATAGAAAATAATAAGATTGCACTGGTTAAGTGGTCTGTCTTAACGAAAGTGGACGGAACTTTGTATGTAGGTAGATCTATTCTAGAAGGTCCGGTTGAACTAACAAAATATTTTTAAATATCACGTGTCAATGGATATTGACTTTGTTAGACGATGGTATTAAAATATCAGTATATTCCTCGATAGCTCAATGGTAGAGCACACGGCTGTTAACCGTGGGGTTGTTGGTTCGAGCCCAACTCGGGGAGTTGCTGAATGGTTCTGCAAACGAAGGTTTGTAGAACCTCTTTTATTACATAGGAAAGTCTGAAGGACTATCCTATGTAATAAAAGACTTCCCGAAGAACGGGAAGTCAATAAGTAAGGGAGAACGGAAATAATGAAGATTAGAGAAACCTATACTTGTCCATTAGAGTTTGTACACGATATCATTAGGGGGAAATGGAAAGCAATTATTATTTTTCAGCTTCGAGGTAAAAACTGTTCTTTCTCAGAGCTTCAACACAGTATTAATGGAGTTAGCCAAAAGATGTTGTTGGAACAGCTAAGCGAATTGAAACAGTTTGGACTTGTTGATAAAAAGACTTTCAGTGGCTATCCACTAAAAGTAGAATATTATCTGACGGATAGAGGTAACAAAATGTTATCGGCCATTTATATTATGCAGGAGATTGGGATAGAATACATGGTGGAGCATGGGATGACAGATGTTCTTAAGAAAAAAGGAATCCGCTTTTAAAGGTTCCTATGTACGAAAAAGTAAGTAGTTTACATAGAGGGAAATGTCCGATATTGTTTATTTATAACAAGTAAGGAGGTTTCATAATGAGTAAAGCATTGCTTATTATTGATGTTCAAAATGATTATTTTCCAAAAGGTAAAAATGAATTGTTTCAACCAGAAAAAGCCCTGGATGCTATAAAAAGATTACTTAAAAGCTTCAGAGAGGATGGATATCCAGTTTATTACATTCAACACGTAAAAGCAAAAGGTGCAACTTTCTTTGAATCAGGTTCAGAGGGCGTTAAAATTCATGAGGGTATCCAACCAAAAGGTTTGGAAAAAGTGATTATCAAGCACCAACCAAGCAGCTTTTTGGAGACCAATTTACAGGAGGAACTGCAAAAGGATGCCATTGATGAGCTCGTCGTATGTGGAATGATGACACATATGTGTGTGGATACAACAGTTCGGGTGGCAAAAGAGTTAGGTTATAGTGTGACTTTGATATCTGATGCTTGTGCTACATTTGACTTAGAATGGAATAATGAAAAAATTGCTGCTGAGGTGGTTCAAAAGGTATATCTAGCATCCCTCCACCCATATTTTGCAGATGTAAAAACATGTGATGAATATTTCGACAATATTATATAACTAGAGTTATTGTTAAAAAAGATGAGGTGCTCTATAACTAATGAAAAGATATAGAGCACCCCATCTTCATTGTTTATGTATTCATGAATGCATCCAACACAGTTTTTTTGTATCCCCGGCTGATATTACGTTCTTGTCCATTTTTTAAATATATAGTATGCCCCTTAATTGTATTGATTACAGAAGGGTTTATTAACTCACTTTGATTAATACGCAGCATCTTATGTTCAGTTTTGTCATCCAAAGCAGTTATAGATTCATACACATGATAAACACCAGTGGTAGAAGTTATTACACTTTGATAGCGAATTCGTTCTATGCATATAATATCGTTCAAACTAATCTTAATCTTAGCCCCACCTTCTGTAACTACAAGACTAGGAACAACTGAAGGAGAAGGCTCTTCATTTCCAGCATCAATTTGAATAAGTGCTTTTTTAAATAGACGCTCTAACTTGTTAATATCTACCGGCTTTAGAATATAACCAAGTGCCTCGACATCATAAGCACTACTGGCAAATTCCCGATGCCCAGTAATAAAAATAACAACGATGTCTGGGTGATGATGAAAAAGCTTAATTCCAGCAGATATACCAGAAGGGCCTCCCATGTCAATATCCAGAAAAACCATATGAAGCTTGTGTGTTTTTAGATACTCTAACAACTGATCTGAAGAAGTAAAACCGACTGTTGTCACAGAGATCTTATTTCGTTCAGCAATATCCTTAATGTACAAAGAATTAATCTTAACTTGTAGTTTTTCATCATCGCAGATTCCAATATGATAAGTCATGTCTCATTACCTTCCTTGTAATATATTATGAATCCTTCTCGGTATCTTCTACCTCAATAATCATCTCAAATACATCTGTTACATTTATAGTAACACAACCTTTATAGCGCGCAACAGCAGATTTAATATTTGCGATGCCCATTCCGTGATTCTTGGCATCATTTTTACTTGTTAGAAATTTTCCATTACTCTCTTTTGGCTTTGCCAAATAGTTGTTTTTACAGCATATCGTGTAGTGCGTTCCCTGTTTATACATTGATAAAGAGATAAATGGTTCCTCTGCCACTTGTGAAGTTGCCTCAATAGCATTATCCAACATATTTCCTATGATAATGCTCATGTCCTTAGTGTTAAAAGGTAATGAGGAGATTGTAATATCAATATTCATATCAATATTCAGACTCGTGGCTTTTCCAATTTTTGTGTTTAATAGGATTGTCAAAGCTTTATTCTTTAAAAATATGTAGTCATTAGCATGACTTGCATCTGCATAAATGTCATTTAAATACTCTTTTAAGTCATTATATTGTTTGGTTTCTACAAGTCCTAGCATTATACCAATGTGATTATTCATATCATGTCTAAGGGAACGCAGGTTGTTTACAATATCCGACATATCTTCATAGTATTTATGTTCCATTTCCAACTGATTTAGTTCCAACTGGTATTCCATTTCCTTTCGTGATTTTTGCGCGACCTTTGAGATTAAGTAGGTAGATAGCAACGAAACAAAGGTAATACCAATGGTCATAATGAGCAGAACCCGATAATTAGAATTCACAGATTCTGGGGCAGTAATTGCCCGAACAGCTAGTGCAAATAGTAGAAAATTAAATACTAAAACTAGGGTTAATTCCTTCATATAGTTAAAGGTTAAATCCCTATAATCTCTAAAACGAACAATCAGTTGTTCTACCAAATAGAATGCAATCAGTTTGGAAACCAGAATACAAGCTTGGCGTATAGCTTCTTTGTTCTGTACTACATAATTCAGTGTCTGTTGAGTGGTAACGGTTAGAATGATCATTACCACTGATTCTGAAATAATCATCAATACAAAGTATATAAAAGAAATAAGAATTTTTTTTCGTATTTTGTCTGTGTAAAAGACAAAAGCTATTAAAAAAATAGCAGAATTAAATAATATTCTGACAATATATTCAGTGGAGTCCGTTACGTTCATACAAATAAAGTATCTTAATGCTAAAATCAACATGGCTACAACACCACTTATATAGCGATATTTGGAATTAAATTTAAAATGCAATAGATTATTAAATAGCCTGCATAGCAAGGCAGAATCCATTAAAGAAGATAATAAATCATAATTCATTTGTACGCCTCCAAACTAGTAATTCCTTACAGATACTATTATACAGTATGCATATTTTTAATGTCAAATCTGTGGGTTTATAATTCTGCACTATTTCATTATAATTTTGCATTATTAAAAAAAAACTGTTAAATTGAGAGTGAAAAAAGCGAAATAGTAAGAATTTGTTGATTATTTAGTAATAGAAAGTATAATAGAAACATAAATGGAGGTGGAACCATGAGTTATCGTATGGTTGCTCAGAAACTTGTTGACAGATTATTTCACACCATTGATAACAAGGAATATTATGATGTAATATTGTATGGGCTTGAAATCGCCATTTCGACGCTAGTTAATATGATACTTGTTATTACATTAGCACTAGTGTTTAGAATTCCAATGGAAACATTAACCTTTTGTTTATTTTTCATGCCATTAAGGTTATTTGCAGGAGGAGCACATGCCAAGTCACACAGTGCTTGTATTGGCTTATTTCTCTTATGTGAGTTGGGATCGATTTACATTAGTAAGCAAGTATCTAGCGAAGTAATACAGTATGTTTTGATTTCAATTATGGGGGTTATTAGTTTTTGCTTATGTATAGCATATGCGGCCAAAAGTAAAAAGACTAACCCGGAAGTCAAAAGAAAACACAGAAGAATAAGTCTGGTTATAATTACGGTTGACCTGATATTGATTACATTAGGAATGTTATTGGATAATAAATTCTTACAATATTCATTAATAGCTGGTCAGGCGGTGTTTTGCCAATCGGTAGCACTTCTTCCTATTTGGGACAGGCCTAACACTTTACCAGACCATAAGTAAAGGAGGGAAAACTATGAAGAAGATACGTCAAAAACTTATTACAAATTTAGCTACAGCTTTTATGTTCTTCACTGCTGTAAGCTTTGCATGGGGTAGCAATGGATGTTGGTTCTATTTTTATGAGCCAGAGAAGCCAGAAGGTGCAGATAAAGTAACAAGAAAAGACTTGATGAAACTAGTACAAAAGAAATAACAAGGGTGTGGATTTATGGAGCTGGTGGTAAATGATTACAACAAGCTTAGAATTAGATTTGCGTTAAGTTCTTCAGTCATTTTGCTGACCAGTAAGAGTATATCTGTCTTACATCATTTTATTCAGACTGTCTTAAAGGAGCGGGAACAGTGTTATTTGTTGGAACAGGACACAAAAAAAATCTATTCTCTTGCTGATTATAATGTGGATTATATTGATGATGAATTTTCTAGAACCTCATTAAGTATAGAAGAATATTTAAGCTTTTTTGGACTTGCCAACAGGATGTTTAGTGATTCCTTTGTAAAGGACATAGAGGTTTTCCTATCAGATAACGGTCTGCAGAAATATAAGGATGAACCTTTATGTAATATGACTGCATTAGTTCAATTAAAAACAAGACTGTTTATATCGGGAAAACGAAATGCCAAGTTTATAATATTATCTAATAACGATGGTGGTATTGAGGATAAAGATTTACTTGAAATAACGGGGTATATTCAATTGTTTTGCGAACAACATAATATGATTGCTATAATTACTACAAGGTCTACTCCTTTGACAGAAGCGTATACAGGAAAAAGAATTACGTTATGACATTGTGGATTCAAGCAGACTTTGGTGGATCAGAATTTGAATAACCTTGGAGTATTTTAGTCAATATAGGGGAGTTTTTAAAAGAAAGGGTACGTATAAATTACGTACCCTTTAGGCATATTTCATGCAAAATTCCTAATGAGGAGATACGTACCAATAATTCCATAACTACAGAACGGTCAGCATTCTGTTTTCCAGAGAGATCAACATATACAGTTATAAAAAGCATACAGCGCTTTTACTATATAGGCCGATGATATCTGTCGCACAAAAATACATCATCTCCGATTGTACAGTGATTATGTCTCAAGGTATTTTGCCTCAGCCGTAATGCCCCAGAGAAATCTATGGAACACTTATAGTTTCCACACATTTTATAGATTTATTCAAGTTGGTTGAGAAAACGAAGGGGAGTGTCTTATCATCGTACAAGATAATTTTCAAGTTGTAGATGAAAAAAGAACAATTTATACTTGAATTCTTCCTCGGCTTATGATAAAATATGCTTTGTCGCCAGGGTGTTACCTGTAGACATAGAGTAATATGCGGAAGTGCTGGAATTGGCAGACAGGCAGCACTAAGGATGCTGTGTTCTACGAACGTGTGGGTTCAAGTCCCATCTTCCGCAGTCTTATATTAATTCGTTAAAAGCCTTTAGATTAGTGATCTGAGGGCTTTTTTTTATTCTTTGAAATCAGTTTTTGTGAAGATTATCATCCTATAATGAGTGCATGTCTTGAATTAGCACTTACATTAGAATGGTAGAAAAAAGAAAAAAGGAAGACTAAGTCTTATATTGTAATTAAGAAATATGAAAATTTTGGATGTTGTAAACGTTTACTTGACAAAAACATACTATATTAGTGTATAATGATAGTCAGCAGAGATACCAAATATCATGGTTATGTATTGAAAAAAATAAAGTACGAAATTCCATGCTAAGAGAGAAGTCTGTATCCCGCTGGAAGATGGATCAGATAAAATCGGTCAACGAATTCTGAATGGAGATGGTGAAAGCTGGTTAAAAGAATCTAAGAAAAAGATCCTACAAGGTGATTATTTGACAAAACAGAATAAAAAATTATAAAAAATAGTCGAAGAGAAGTAAACGTTTACATGACTCATACATATGTTATTTATAAGTAACATCACAATAATAGATTGATAGTATGAGCCAAAGGATTCGTAAGACTATAAATATGAGGGAATGAGATGGAATCAAGTACATTAAAAGATATAGCCAAGAAATTAGATTTGTCAGTGGCTACAGTGTCTAGAGTTGTGAATAATAAAAATTATGTAAAACCAGAGACAAGAGAAAGAGTATTACAAGCATTAGAAGATTATAATTACGTACCTAATGAAGTGGCTCGGGCGTTAAAGCTTCAGATAACAAAAACCATTGCGATTATTATACCTGATATTTGTGAAACCTTTTTTGGAGAGATTATTAAAGGCATAGATAGCGTGGTTTCAAAAGAGGGGTATGGAATTCTTGTAGCAGATACAAATGAAAAAAGCGATAATGAAAAAAAATACTTAGAGATGTTTAAACAAAAGCAGATAAATGCACTTGTTTATGCCACAGTAGAACCATACGGAGATTATATAAAAAATTATCTTTCAAATTTGGTTACTGTTTTTATTGATAATGTTCCTGAATTGGAGAATATAGATTCGGTTACTATAGATAATGTACAGGCAAGTAAAAAAGCCATCGAATATTTGATTGATGAAGGTCATCGTGAGATTGCAACAATTATTGGTTCAGAAAAAGAAACAACAGGATATGATAGAAAAAAAGGATACTTAATGGCATTGGAGAAAAATAACATCCAAGTAAAAGAGTCATTAATACAGTATGGAAATTATAAAGAAGAAGATGGATACATGTGTATGGAAAGGTTGATAAATAATAGAAATATAAATCCATTCACTGCGGTATACACTACATCAGAAAAAATGACATATGGTGCTATTAAAGCAATTCGAAAAAATGGACTTAGGATACCAGAAGATATATCAATAGTTGGTTTTGATGTACAGGATAAAGCGGAATTAATTTGTCCTAGAATAACAACTGTCCGCCAACCAGAAGGTTTAATAGGACAAAAAGTTGGAGAATTATTACTCAAGAAATTGGAAGATAGCAATAAAATAAATGAATCCATGAAAATATTTTTGGAACCCTCACTCGTGATTGGTCAAAGTGTTAAAAGAAGGAAAAACAGCTAATGTTTTTCCTTCTTTTAATGTGTGGGGTGTCCAGCTTTGCTGGACACAAATGAGGAATGGATTCTTTCTTATATACAAAGGTAGTTAACTTCACTATTTTTAACTCACCGGCGTTTTGTTGAGCAGAGTTATTTCAAATAAATTAGCATAAAATCTACTTCTATATTTATTAAAAAACTATTGACAATTATAAAATTGTGTTATATAGTAAATATATAACATGTAAACGTTTGCAGAATGAAATTTTATGGTCAAGTTATACAAAAAATGGTACTCAATAGCTTTTTCTTTTTTTAATAACTATTTATGTAAACGTTTACATAAATGATCATAATAGCTAGTCTGTGATTGTTTTAGTGATGGATTAAGGAGAAAGGATGGTAAAGAGTGAACGAATATATCTTAGAGATGAGAGATATTAGAAAAACTTTCCCTGGTGTAGTTGCATTGGATAAAGTTAGTTTTAAAGTTAAAAAAGGTGAGATACATGCGCTTGTGGGGGAAAATGGTGCAGGAAAGTCTACACTGATGAAAGTGCTAAATGGGGTCCATCAAGCTGATTTGGGTGAGATTTTCATAAATGGAGAATCGATTAGAATCATAGATACTGTAGATGCAGAGAGAAGGGGTATTGGATTAGTATTCCAGGAATGTAATTTAGTAAATTCATTAACAGTAACTGAAAACATGTTTTTAAATAAATTAAAGTCTGGTCAAAAGGGATTAATCAATTGGAAAAAAATCAACAAAATCACACAAGACTTTTTGGACAACTTTAACTTTCAAATAAATGCTACTGATAAAATAGAAGACTTATCAGCGTCTCAAAAACAAATGGTAGAAATTGCAAAAACACTTTATAGAAATCCATCGATTGTAGTTATGGACGAACCTACATCTTCTTTGACAACTGGAGAAACAAAACATTTATTTGAGATTATGAATAATTTAAAGAGACAAGGAACAACTATTATCTATATTTCTCATAAAATGGATGAGATTTTTGAAATGTGTGATACAGCTACCGTTTTAAGAGATGGTCAGGTAATTGAGACTAGAGCTACAAAAGATTTCACTAGAGATGAAATTGTAGAGAGAATGGTAGGAAGAAGCGTAGACGTTGAGTATCCAAAAAGAAATTGCGAAATAGGAGAAGTAGTTCTTAAGTTAGATAAAGTTTCAAGAAATGGAGTTGTAGAAGATATCTCTTTTGAACTTCATAAGGGCGAAATACTTGGACTTGCCGGATTAGTTGGTTCTGGCAGAACAGAAATAGCAGAAGCAATTTTTGGCGCTGAAAAGTATGATAGTGGAGTAATCGAAATCAATGGGAAAAAAATTGTTATTTCATCTACTGCTGACGGAAAGAAAAGTGGAGTGGGATTGCTGACAGAAGATAGAAAGGAAACAGGATTAGTTTTATCTTATGATTTGATAAGAAATATAACAGTTACAAATCTAAAGAAAATCAAAACAGGTTTGTTCCTTGATAAGAAAAAGGAAAGAGAAGTAGCAACAAAACTAGCAAAAGATCTTGGTGTTAAGACACCATCTATGATGCAGTTGGCAAGAAATCTTTCAGGTGGAAATCAACAGAAGGTTGTATTTGCAAAATGGCTGTTTGCAGATGTTGATATTTTGATTCTAGATGAACCTACAAGAGGAATCGATGTTGGAGCAAAATATGAAATTTATTGTTTGATGAATAAATTAGTTGAGAGCGGCAAATCAATTATCATGATTTCTTCTGAACTTCCAGAAGTATTAGGTATGAGTGATAGATTCGTAGTTTTGTCTGGCGGGAAAAAAGCAGGTGAACTGGATAAAAATCAAGTGTCAGCTGAAGCAGTTATGCAATTAGCAATTAGGAACTAGGGAGGTGATTGCTTTGAATAAAAAAGGTATTGCTAATTATACACAGAGTGTAGACATAAAAAGTATATTTCGTGAATGGGGTCTAATCTTTATAATTCTAATTATTATTCTATTTGCATCGGTTAGAAGACCAGAGTTTTTAAGCGTAACAAATCTTGTGAATATTCTTCGCTCATATTCAACAGTTGGTATAGCTGCATTAGGTATGGCATACGCAGTAATGGGTGGAGGAATGGACTTATCGATTGGTTCAACAGTATCTCTGTCTGCCGTTGTTACGATGTTAATAATTAATGGAACCACCGTTAATCAGGTGAGCCCATTTTATGCTACTTTCCTGGTATTACTTGTTGGTATTTTAGTTGGTGCAGGTATAGGGTGTATAGTAGGTGGAATTATGGCAGCGGTAAATGGTCGCATGGGGGAATCTTTTATTATTACATATGCAATACAAATAATTGTAGCTTCCATTGCAAACGCAGTTGTTGATGGAAAATTTCAGGCAGCAGCATATAAAAGCGGATTGTTTAAAAAACTTGGAATGGGTATGACACCAGTAATTATCTTTTTGTTAATAGCTGTTATTTTACAAATTGTTTTAGTAAAAACTGTATTAGGAAGAAATTTATATTTTTTAGGCGCAAACATGCAGGCTGCTAAGATGGTAGGAATCAAAACTAGGCAGGTACGATTTTTATCACATGTAATTTGTGGTGTTTGTGCAGGGATTGCAGGTGTAATTGTTGTAAGCAGAGTTAATTCGGCATCAATTTCACAGGGATTAAATTATGAGATGGATGCAATGGCATGTGTGGCTATTGGTGGAGTATCGCTTGACGGCGGTAGTGGAAGTATTGCAAAAGCGGTTTTAGGTGTGGTGGTTTTAGGTGTTTTATTAAATGCCTTAAACTTGTTAGGCATTCAAGCGAATGCGCAGTGGATTGTTCGTGGTGCAGTGATAATAATAGCAGTAATCTTAGATACACTGAATAAAAATGCAAAACTTAAGGAGGTGGTCAAATAATGGCAAAAGCTCTAAAGTATGTTAAGAATCAAGCAATTGTATGCTTACTAGTTTTATTTGTTATTGTTTTGGCAATTACACGTCCGAGTTTTGTGTCAGCAACAAATATTAAAAATGTTTTAATTGATGCTTCTATTTATGGAGTAGCAGCAATTGCAATGACAATTTCAATTATTACAGGAGCATTTGATCTTTCTTTAGCTTCTAACTTTGCATGGGGACAAATTTTCTTTTGTTATTTGTTAAATATGTGGGGTGGAACATCGGTAGGAATTATCTTGTCCTTTGTATGCATGGTGTTAAGTTGTATGGTCGTAGGTGCTTTAAATGGCCTTATCGTAGTAAAAGGGAAAATACCTGCTTTTATAGCTACAATGGGTATGAACTATATCGTAAAAGGAGGTTGCCTTGTTTTCAATGGTGGAGACATGATTGCAACAAACAATCCTTTTATAGCTAGCTTTGGAAAAGGTGTATTCCTTGGATTATCTTATTTAACATGGATTTTTATAGCAATCACAGTTATAGCATATATAGTGATGCGTTATACCCAGTTTGGTAGAAATTTATATGCTACTGGTGGAAATCAAGTAGCAGCAAAAATCTCAGGAGTAAAAGTCGATTTCCATAGATTTATCGTCTTTGTAATTTTAGGATGTTCAGCGGGAATCGCAGCAGCTATGTATGTATGCTTAATTCGTGCGGGCTCAATCATGTATGGAACAGATTTGGCCTTAACTTGTGTAGCTGCAACTGTTGTTGGAGGAACGCCTCTCACGGGAGGTAAAGGTGGCGTTCATCGTACAGTAGTAGGAATTTTACTTTTATACGTATTGTATAAAGGACTGGGATTCTTGGGCTTTGCTGGATATGTAAATAACATGGTAAAGGGAATCGTATTACTTATAATCGTATCATTTGATGCATATTTAACTCAGAGTGGAACTAAAAAAGTTTAAAATGGAGGTCCGGAAGAATGAAAATTGTAATCGGCTCCTTACAATGTGAAGGGAACAGCTTAACTCCTGTCCATACCAAATTTGAGGATTTTGATTATGCTACTGGCCCTGATATGTATGAAAAAATAGATGTGGTCGATTTTTTGAAAGAAAGAAATTGCGATATTGTCCCAACGATTTATGCACATGCACTTCCTGGTGGAGCAGTGATTAAAGATGACTATTTACGTTTAGTGAACGAATTGGTAGAAGCTATTCCCGATAAAGACATAGATGGGATTTGGCTGTATTTACACGGAGCAATGTGTGTAGAGGAAATTGGCTCTGGAGAGGAATATTTATTAAAAAAGATTAGAGAAAAAGTAGGGATGAATATCCCAATCTCTTTGGCAATGGATATGCATGCGGATAATAGTGATGAGGTAGTAAGACTAGCTAATTGTATTACTGGGTTTAGAACAATTCCACACTGTGATCATAAAGAAACACAGCTTAGGGCTATGGAAGCATTATTCACATGTATTGAAAAGAAGTTGCTTCCACAACCACAAATTGCTAGAGCAAATGTTGTGATTTGTGGAGATGCGGTACAAACAACTTTGGAACCATTAAAAAGTATTATGAATGTAGCTGAGGAAATGGAAAAATCTATTCCTGGAATGCTTAGTGTTCAGGTATTTAATGGACAACCATGGATTGATGAACCATATATGGGACCTAATTTTGTTGTGACACATGAATCTAATAATGAACTTGCCACTTCATGCGCAGAAAAGCTTGCAAAAATGTTTTATGATGCACGCTACGATTTTAAATTTTTGATAGAAGCCGTATCCCCAGAGGAAGCAGTTGAACTTGCAATGAATGCAAAAGAATTACAGGTATTTATTTCAGATTCAGGTGATAATACGACAGCAGGTGCGGCTGGAGATAATGCATACATGCTAAAGCTGCTCCAGAAAAAAAATATAAAAGATGTTTTATTAGCAGGAATAGTTGATGAAAAAGCATGTGATTTGTGCTATAAGGCAGAAATTGGAGAAGTATTAACTTTAAAAGTAGGTGGAAGCCTTGATTCCAATAGTGAAAGTACGATGATACAAGGTGAGCTAATACATAAAGGAGATATTTTATCATATACAAGAGGTAACGCAGGACCTTCTGCAACATTGAAGTGTGACAACATTACGGTTGTTATTACCAAAAATAGGGCAAGTTTATGTCGTCCAGATATATTTGAATCAATTAATTTAGATTATAAAAAATTTAAAATTGTTGTAGTTAAATTAGGATATTTGTTCCCAGAATTAGCTGAACTAAATCCTAGATCAATTCTTGCTTTTACACCAGGAAGTTCTACAGAACGACTGGAAGATATGAACCTAAAAAATATCCGGAGACCAATGTATCCTCTGGATGATAATTTTATTTAAATAAGAAAAGGAGAAAAGAGTATGGCGTATTATAATATGGATGAAACGAAGAAAAGAATTGCAGCAGTTCGCAAAATTTTAGAGGAAAGGCATTTAGATGCAGCTTTAGTATATTTTGATGAACTTAATGTTGCAAATGGATGGTATTTAACTGGCTGGTGTGGTCAGTTTGAAAAAGGAGCAGTATTAGTTCCAGTGGAAGGAGAACCTATTTTATTAGGAGGACCTGAATCAGAGCCATTTGCAATTATGAATTCAGCAATTACAAAAGTAAGATGTTTTCCAGTATTTATGGTTCCAGATGAAGAGTATCCAAATGCTACAATTATAAACTTTAAACAGTTAGATGAGGAGTTAAAAGCAGAAGGAACAGAATTAAAGAAAATTGGTTTCGTAGGAACCGCTACAATTCCTCATCAGGTATTCATTGATTTTGTAAATGGATTTGATGGAGTTAAAATGGTTGACATAACAGATGAATATGAAAAGTTAAGAGCTTATAAGTCTATTTGGGAAATTGAACAGATACAGCTTGCAACCAATCTATGTGATTTAGCTTATGATAGAATGTTAGATGCAATTCGTCCAGGAGCATATGAATTTGAAGTTGCAGCAGCTGGTGAAGCTATTTGTCGTGCTAAAGGAGCAACAAATTTTGCATATTCAACAATTGTAGGTTCGGGAGAACGTGCAAAAGCAGTAGTTCCAACTGCAACCAATAAATCTATGCAGAATGGTGAATTGGTTATGATTGGTATCGCCCCTAGATTTAATGGATATGCAGGTACTTTTGGAGATACAATTCCTGTTAATGGTGTTTATACACAGATACAAAAAGACTTATTAAACCACATGCGAGAAACATTCCGTTTAACACACGATATGTTAAAACCAGGAATGACGGGTCGCGAAATTGATGAACCAGGACGGTTATATTATGAAAAACACGGATTAAGTGACTATATAGTATGCCCATTTGCACATTCTATTGGGTTAATGGAAGCTGAGTCTCCATTCTTTGGACCTAACGGTGATTTTGTTTTAGTACCAGGAATGACTGTTATGGTTGACGTAAGTTTCTTTGGACATCCCGATCTTTACGGAGGACGCATTGAAACAGGATTTGTTATTACAGAGAATGGATGTAGACCATTATCACAGAAAATGTACGATTACTTTATGAAAGATTTATAAGAAAGGAGGAGACGGTAGTGGAAGAAAAAAGATTAGGATATAGACATTATATGTTTATTGATGGTGATCTACCTGGAAACGGAGATGACCCAAATCTTCCTGGACATGAGGCGATGATGATTACTAATGCCAATAAAGAAGATGCACGTATCTTAGTGACTCTTTACTTTGAAGATAAGGAACCGGTAAGAGATTTACATTTAACAGTACCAGCTGAAAGAGTAATTTGTATTCGAATGGACTTACCAGTTTGTGATGAGAAATATCAGATTCCATTTGGTCAGTATTCAGTTGAATTAAATGCAGATATTCCAGTTTGTGCATCCTTTGGCCGATTAGACCGTAGATATAATTTGGGTTATTATTCAACAGGTTATTGTGCTGTTTAATAGGCAAGGAGAAAATATGTAAAATGAAACGTTTTATATTTCATTCAGAATTAAAACAAGAAAAAATAGAAGATTATGTAGAACTGCATGCAAAACCATGGCCCGAATTAATAGAACTGATAACAAGATGTAATATACATAATTATTCGATCTCCATTAAGGGAAATGAATTGTATACGTATTATGAGTATACAGGAAATAACTATGAAGCAGATATGAGTCTTATGGATGAAAGTCCAATCATGCAAGAATGGTGGAAGCATTCAAAACCATGTTTTTTACATCATGATAAGGAACATTATTATGATGATTTAAAAGAGATTTTTTATTGCCCATAGAAAGTAGCAAAATACATTCTATTGTTTGAGAATCATTAAGATAAAAACAAAAGGAGAATAAGGTATGAAGAAGAGACTTTTTAGTATTATGATAGCAGTTGTATTAACAGTAAGTCTTACAGCATGTGGAGGAACAGAAAATAAAGTGAACACACCGGTAGCAGAAGACACAAAAACTCCGGTGGCAAATGACAAAGACGATAAAGATGACAAAGATGACAAGGATAACAAAGATGACAAAGAAGGCAAAGAAGGCGGTTATAAACTTTTACTCTCAAATGCATATTATACTGCAGCATATTGTGCAGCATATAACCCAGCAGCAATTGCAAAAGCAGAAGAACTTGGCTGTACACTAGAAATACTTGATGGTAATGGTAACCAGCAGACACAGCTTGAACATGCTAACCTTGCAATAGCAAAAGAATATGATGGATTCCTGTACTTCCCAGCGGACGTAGACGGTGCTCTTCCAGTAATAGAAACTCTGAATGAAAGCAAGATTCCATGGGTAGGTGTTAATGCATATACTGGCGACAAGATTGATGAAGTAGGTATGACATATTATGTGGGACCTGATGCAGCTTCTCATGGTGAAACAATTTCTAAAACGATTATGGAACTTTTCCCTAAAGGATGTTCTTATGTAACTATTGCTGGAACAGCAGGTCATATGCAGACCGTAGAAATTGACAAGGCTGTTGACACAATGTTAGATAAATCTAAATATGTTAGTGTAGATTATCAGAACGCGGATTTTGCTGCTGAAACAGCAATGAGTAAAATGTCTGATATGCTTACAGCATATGGTGTAGCTTCGAAGAGTGGAAAAATTGAATGTATTCTTGTAGAAGATGGCGGAATGACGACAGGTGTTATTTCAGCTCTTGAAGCAGCTGGATATAAACCAGGTGAAGTAGCAATTGTTGCTTGTGGATCAAATAAGATTCTTTATGATGCAATGGTTGATGGATGGCTTAGTGCAACTTCTACACAGGATCCAGCAACAGAAGCTGCGCTGGCTGTGCAGACACTTTATGATGCAATTCAGGGTAAAGCAAAAAAAGGATGGACTAAATTACCTACTCCAGTTGCATATCCAGAAACAAAAGATCAATTTAACTGGTTCTAAAGTTTGAAATAGAATGCTTCCATTAATATGAGTTGTATAATGTGGTGGTTACATATAATGTGGCCACCACATTGTTGCTAGACATTGATCACCATTAAAACCATCTGCTATGTGCAGATGGAACAACCAGTAGAAGCTGAACGTGTTGATAATAGAATAAGAGAACTACGTAAGTGTATAGATGAGGAGGAAAAGAAGATTCAGAAGATAGTGGAGTTATATGAGGCTATTACAGATAGTGAGATAAAACAGTATTCGATAGGAGAGTAGTTGATGGTATGAGATAGTTTAATATAGCAGCCACATTATCTCAAAAATCTTCACAATCCACCCAATACACAAAAACAAATTGTATAATTTAAAACTTGTAGGTGTATAGTGGTTGGCCTGTTAATCCAACCTTTTAGGGAAAAAGCAGCCAATAATATTATGTGTGTTGAATAGAGATATCGACCACACGATATTTCGGATGTTAACTCAAAAGGTAAATTGTCTTATCAATGAGGGGATTCTCTTTTAACATGAGAAAAGACAGCTTAGGCTGCCTAATCTCTATATTATATATCAAGGGTTATCAAATAGAATCCATCAGTAATGAAATAGTTTTAAAATCTTTTTATAATAACAAAACCCCTACGACGTCTGCGTCTGTTCCTATGTCTTCTATCAAATCTATTACATCCTCGGCTCATAATGATCATTCCTTATTTATATGGTTATATGATTATTATATGAGAAATATAGTATATAGTGTATATTTAACAAAAATTAGAGCAGTTGATATTTGTTTATTGAAAATCATGGTATATTGTGGAGAACCGGATGCCCTGTAAACAGATAAACAAGGAATTGCCAGAGAGGATTTCTACAGGATATTAATTGAAGAAGCTGCAGATGTGTTCGAGAAAGTAATCTTCTTACAGGAAGGCACGTACTTTTTTGGAGAATACCATGGATTTGTTGTCTTAAGCTGGTTGTCCTGTCAGTAGTGGGAGCAAATGTGGCCTAGTTGATTGTCAGAAGACAGAACGTATAGTAATTATAACAATTTTTGTGCGAAATATCTAAAATTGAATATTTAGATTTAACACATTTCACAAATCGTGTATGAAATGTGTTTTTTTATTGACAAGAGACGTAGTGCGCGATACTATGTAATTAGAAAGTGCAAGCGTTTGCACTATAATTTTTAACATCGGATGCAAACGTTTGCGTGAAAAAAAGGCAAATCACTGACTTAGAGTGAATTGGGCTAATAAAAAGGAGAATATATTATGCCTGCAACAATAAAAGATATAGCGAAAATGGTAGGAGTTAATCCTTCCACAGTGTCGAGAGTAATCAATGGCACGGCAAGCATTTCGGAAGAGACAAAAGCCAAAATAACTAAGGCTATGAAAGAATTGAATTATCATCCCAATGTTGCTGCCAGAAGTCTGGTAAATGGTAATACCACGACCATTGCACTTGCAATCGATGCGGGTAATGCCGATGCATTCTCCAATGCTTTCTTCATTCAGAGTGTATCTGCAATTGAGAGAGTCTCACAGGCTAAGGGCTACAATGTGCTAATTACCACTGATGCCAATTGCAAGCAGAACAATACGGTAACAAGCCTGATAACGGAACACAAAGTGGACGGCATTATTCTCCCTGTGTCCATAATGAATAAAGAATTGGTTAAACTGCTTGTTGATTATAAGATGCCTTTTGTGGTACTGGGTGAACCGGAAGAAAAGTCCAAAGAAGTGTTTTGGGTTGATATGGACAATGAGCAGGGCAGCAGACTTGCGGTAGAACATTTGCTTAAAATGGGATACAGAGCACCGGCACTTATTGTTGAGAACAAGGGTACCATGTTTGAAAAACAAAGAATTTTCGGTTACAAATCAGCTATCTGTGTATCACACAAACAGTGGATCATCGAAACAAAGGATGGAGAGGGAGAAGTCAACAGAGTAATGAATGAGTTGTTTGATGATGCAGACAGACCGGACAGTATTATTTGTACCAACAACATAGTTGCATTTAAGGTACTTAGGGAATTGAAGAACAGGAATATTCGTGTCCCTGGTGATATAGGACTTATTACTTTTGATAACTATCCGCTGGCCGAGTATATGGAACCTGCTCTGACCGTAGTGGATGTTGATACTTACAAGATGGGAGAAGAGGCAACCAAGTTCTTGTTCCAGAAGATTAAGAATGCCGAATTAACCAATGTAAGTTACAGAATCCCTACACAATTGATTGTCAGGGATTCAACAAAAAAATAGAAGGAGGTAATGAATATGCCGGAAATGGTAATTCATAGAAATACGTCGGATTACATTTATCCGGAAACCAGAAATCAGTTGGTATTTCTCTTGAAAACAGAGAAAGAGAAAGTAATGTCGGTTACACTCAAGTACTTCAGCCGAACAACACCTGATGTGAAAAAAGAGGAGAAGATGAGATTCATTCTTAGAGATGATGTAATGGATATCTGGGAGTGCAAGGTGACTTTTCCAAAGATAGCACGATATCAGAAATATTTCTTTATACTTGAATATGCTGACGGACGTATCGTTTATTTCACATCGACGGGATGCATGACGAAGGAACCGAAGAATGATTATTTTGAATTCTTATATGCTAATCCCAATGATTGCATAGATGTTCCTAAGTGGGCTAAGGGCTGTATCTATTATCAGATATTCCCCGAAAGATTCTGTAATGGGGATACCTCTAATGACCCGAAGGAGATATGTGAGTGGGGAACAGCACCGACAAGAGAGAATTACATGGGGGGGGACATCGCAGGTATTCGTAAGAAGATTCCTTACCTAAGAGAACTTGGAATCGAGTGTATATACCTTAATCCGATTTTTGAGGGCGATTTTAATCACAAATATGCAACAACCGATTATTATAAGGTGGATCCGATATTCGGAACCAATGAAGAATTCGCTGAACTGGTTAAGGAATGTCACGAGGCCGAAATAAGGATACTGTTAGATGGTGTCTTCAATCATACAGGTATTCACTTCGCACCGTTTCAGGATGCTTTTGAAAAAGGAAAGCAATCAATGTATTATGACTGGTTCTTCTTTACGGCAGACAAGCCTATGATTACACATCACGATTATGAATGTGTAGGCGCCTATAAGTATATGCCGAAGCTTAACACCGCCAATCCTGAAGTGAGAGAGTATGTGATTGATGTAATGGATTACTGGATTAGGGAATACGGAATTGACGGTTGGCGACTTGATGTGGCTGATGAAGTGGACGGGACCTTATGGAATGAAGCAAGATACCGCTTAAAGAAGAAATATCCCGAGATGTTATTGCTTGGTGAGACATGGGGGGATGGAGGCAATCTGTTAGATGGTAAGAAGATGGATGCGGTCATGAACTATTGCTTCAGAGATGCAGTCAGAGATTACTACGGATTAGGTGTAATTGATGCTGAAGAATTTGGTATTCGAATCAACAGGATGCTAGGAGCCAATAGAAGAATTACCAATAAAGTGCAATACAATCTGTTGGATTCCCATGATACAGAGAGATTCTTGTTCTACTGTAATGAGTCTAAGGACAGGATGAGACTTGCAGTTGCTTTCCAGATGTTATTTGAAGGCTCACCTGCAATATATTACGGCGATGAGGTAGGAATAACCGGTGAAAATGATCCGGATTGTCGTAAGTGTATGGTATGGGACGATAAGGCAGATAAGGGTATGTTTAAGTATTATCAATCACTTATCGCACTTCGTAAGCGTTATACATCCCTTCGCCTGGGTGACTACAGGTTACTATATACTTTGGCTTTTGAAGACCTGGTGGTATTTAGCAGAAGTTACGGTGATGAGAACATAACGGTAATCATCCACGGAAAGGCCGATGAAGACACTGCCCCAAAGGGTATTATCCCTGATGGAATTGTGTACAAACTAGACAAAGATGGAGACTTAACAGAGAAGGACAAAGTACCTACGGTATTGGAGCCTGAATCTGTATATGTCATAGTTCAAAGGAGGAAACAAAAATGAGAAAAAACTCAAAAAAAGTGCTGTCGATTGTAATCGCAGCGATGACTTGCCTGGCAGCAATTGGCTGTGGTAACAAATCGACAGCAACACCTGCAACCGACTCTAAGAGTCAGGAAACAGCAACACCAGAAACAAAGGTACCTACCGAAGAGGTAACACTTAACTTCTGGCATAACTACAGCGCAGAGTCTGCAGAAAATGAAACACTTACAAATGTATTGATTCCAAAGTTCGAAGAAGAGAACCCTGGAATTAAGATTAATCCCGTATCTTACGATTGGGCAAATCTTCATGATAAGATTCTTATCAGCGCTCAGTCAAATACATTGCCGGATGTAGCACGTCTTGATATTGCTTGGATTCCTGAATTCGAGAAGTCAGACATCCTTGTTCCGCTTAATACTGAGATGAGTGATTTTGCTGAAGTATCTGCTAAGCTCCTAAAAAGTGCAATGACAACAGCAAATGTCGGTGATAATACATATGGTCTTGCACTTAACACCAATACCAAGATCCTCTATGTTAACTCAAAAGCATTGGCAGATGCAGGTCTTACAATTCCAAAAACTATGGATGAATTCATAGCAGGTATTAAGAAACTGTCAGGTAAGAATGCAGAAGGTCAGCAAGTATGGGGTTATGAAGAACCTGCACTTGCAGGCTGGAATCTTTGTCCTTTCATCTGGTCAATGGGTGGAACCCTTACGGATGAGTCACAGACTAAAGCATCAGGTTATATCAACAGCGAAGCAACCATTAAGGCTGTTCAGGCTTTCAAGGATCTATATGATGAAGGCGGTGTAACAGGTTGGAACAGTGGTGATATCCCTATGACAGATGGTTTCGGTACCGGAAGATATGCAATGATTCTTGAAGGTCCTTGGAAAGTAGCTGAACTTGCTGGCGCATATCCTGATTTCAAGTATGAGACAGCTGAAATGCCTACAGGAGCCGGTGGTTCCGTATCTGTACTCGGTGGTGAAGATATCTGTATGTTCAAGTCAGCCAATAAGGAAGCTGCTTGGAAGTTCATGCAGTTTATGACCGGTGAATATGCACAGGAAGAAATGGCTAAATGTGGCCAGATTCCTGTTAACCTTAAGGCTATGGAGAGCGATACAGCCAAGAAAGCTGATTTCGCACCTTACCTTGAAGCAATTGACACAGCTAAGGCTCGTCCTACTGTTTCATGCTGGTCTGAAATGGACAATGATTTAAGCGTAGCTCTTTCAGCAATCATGAGTGATGAGAAGAGCGTAAAAGATGCTCTTGATGAACTTGCAACCAAGTGGGATGCCCTTCTTGCTAAAGAGTAAAATTTATTAACAGTATAGATTAAAAAAATTAAGATGTCAATGTAGGTCGGAGAGGCTCTGTATGAGAGTCCTCTCCGAGTATAAAAGTAATTCAAAATTGAGGATAAATTATGCGTATTTCAAAAAAGAGTAAATCACAAATATTCATATTGTTGCTTCCGGGAGTACTTGTACTTGCAATGTTTACTCTATATCCCATTGTAAAACTCTTTTTTATGAGCTTTATGGAATGGGATTTCGGAAGTATATTAGGTCAGAAATTTATTGGATTAGAAAATTATAAAGAGGTTTTATCGGATAAATTTTTCCGAATAACTTTTGAAAATACATTAATGTACACTATTGTCACTGTACCAGGTCAGATGATTCTTGGCTTACTGGTTGCCTTACTTCTTAATAAGGTAAGCAGATTTAAGGTCGGATACAGAGTGTTCTATTATCTGCCGGTTATTACTTCATGGGTTATTGCATCATTGGTTTTCAAATATGTGTTTAATTCAGAAGGACTGCTTAACTATTTCCTTCAGAATATTATTCACCTCACAAGCACTAATGTTAAATGGCTTGATTCCAGAGCAGGTGGCCTGTTCGTAGCCATGATGCTGGGTATATGGAAAGGAATCGGCTGGAACATGGTTGTTTTCCTTGCGGCACTGCAGACAGTTCCGACAGAACTGTACGAAGCGGCAGCCATTGACGGAGCTGGAGCCTGGCGAAAGTTTATCTCTATCACACTGCCATCAATTCGAAGTAATATACTATTTGCACTTGTAATGTTAACCATCGGTGGCTTCAACGTATTCACATCAATTAAGTTGATTACGGGGGGTGGACCGGCACATAAGACCGATTCGGTACTTACCTGGATGTATTACAAGGCATTCAGTACAGGTAAGTTTGGTTACTCTGCGGCATTGTCATTCATTATCACCGTTGCACTTGCAATCTTGGCGGTGATTGAATTCCGAATGATGAAGAACAAGGGGGATGTATAAGCAATGAAGAAGAAAACATTAACACAATTGATTCTGCATATATTGTTGATTCTTGGTATGGTTATAGTTGTACTTCCCATGGTATATATGGTGAGTACCTCATTAAAACCAAACGGCGCGTTGTATTCTTATCCGCCGAAGTTTTTCCCCACACTCAAAGAGTTGACGCTTGAAAACTACAAATACATATTGGGGCAGAGCAAGTTCTTAATGAATTTCCTGAACAGTATGTTTGTATCGGTACTGTCGGTTGTTCTGGCTGCGGCAATAGCGTCCGCATTGGGATTTGTAATTGCGCGTTTCAGTTTTCCGGGTAAGAAGTTCTTATTTGGGTTCATTATTTTGACAATGATTATACCAGGAACAACACTTATTGTACCACAGTACGAACTGGCGGTTAAACTTCATACAATTAATACTCTAGGAGGACTAATACCTTTCTATGTAGCCTGGACCATTCCTTATTCCACATTTATGATTAAGGGATTTGTTGAGAGCATTCCGAGAGAACTGGATGAGGCGATATACATTGACGGTGGTAGCGTGTTCAGGGTATATATTCATATGGCGCTTCCACTGGCCAAGGCGGGAATTGCATCTGTATCCATATTTAATTTTCTTACCGCCTGGGAAGAATTTCCTTGGGCTAACACTGTTATTACAGATAATTTGAAGAGAACTTTGCCGATAGCAATCTCAGGATTCTTCGGTGAGCATCAGTTTACTCAATGGGGATATGTATTTGCATTATCGGTATTCTCATTGTTACCTATCCTGATTGTATTTATCTGCAGCCAGAGATTCTTTGTGGCAGGACTGACTTCAGGTAGTGTTAAGGGCTGATTGATATAAGCAACTAACGGAGAAAAGTACGTTATGAATAGACAAAAAGATATGAAAAGAGAGGCCGGAATACTTCTTCCTATCGCTTCTTTACCATCTAAATACGGTATTGGATGCTTCTCAAAAGAGGCATATGAATTCGTGGATAAACTTAAGGCTTCGGGACAAAAATATTGGCAGATTCTCCCCCTTGGCCCTACAGGCTATGGCGATTCACCTTATCAGTCATTTTCGACTTTTGCGGGTAATCCGTATTTTATTGATCCCGATGATTTGGTTAAGAGAGGATATATAACAGAAGAAGATTGCAAGACTTTTGATTTTGGAGCTGATGAGCAATGTATAGATTATGGTAAGATGTACCAGGCTCGTTTTGCATTATTGAAAAAAGCATTTATGAACAGCAAAATAGAAGAAGACAATAGGTTCAGGAACTTTGTTAAGGAGAGTGCCTATTGGCTCGAAGATTATGCCATGTTTATGGCGATCAAGGATGCTAATAAATCCCAGTGTTTTATTAAGTGGGATGAAGATATAAGATTCAGAGATAAAGTGGCTATGGCCAAATATGCCGAAGAGCTTAAAGATGAGATTCAGTTTTATCGTTTCCAACAATATATTTTCACGGATGAATGGCGCAGACTCAAAAAATATGCCAATACCAACGGGATTAAGATAATAGGTGACATACCGATCTATGTGGCGTTTGATTCAGCTGATGCCTGGTCTAATCCCGAACTCTTTCAATTTGATACAGATGGAACCCCTTTGGCCGTTGCTGGATGTCCTCCCGATGCTTTTGCTGCTACCGGACAGTTATGGGGTAATCCTCTGTATAAGTGGGATTATCACGCTTCAACAAGTTATGAATGGTGGATTCAGAGACTAAGATATACCTTTGAATTGTATGATGTGGTAAGAATAGACCATTTCAGAGGCTTTGATGAGTATTATTCCATTCCGTACGGTGACGAGACGGCAGAGAACGGACACTGGGAACCAGGTCCGGGATATGCGTTCTTTGAGACAGTGAAGAAATGTCTGGGTGACAAACAGGTAATTGCCGAGGATTTGGGTTATCTGACACCTTCGGTTATTAATCTTGTGAAGAAAACAGGTTATCCGGGTATGAAGATATTACAGTTTGCTTTTGACTCCCGGGAAGAGAGTAACTATCTTCCGTACAATTACACGGCTAACTGCGTGGTATATACCGGCACACATGACAATGATACGACCAGGCATTGGTATGATGTAATATCTTCAGCAGACCGTAAGCTGTGTTGTGAGTATCTGGGAATTCATGGGGATGCACGTGAAACAGTGGCCGATTATATGATAAGGGCAGCCCTCAGTTCAGTGGCAAAAATGTGTATCATTCCGATTCAGGACTATCTGAATCTGGGAGGCGAGGCAAGAATCAACTATCCGTCAACACTGGGACGTAACTGGACATGGCGACTGAGCAAAGAAATGTTTGATGACATTAATACGGAGTATATTGCTACACTTACACGAATATTTGGTAGATAGTTTACTAAGAGATATATAGGAAGGGAAGCATATGTATATACAGTTTTTTGAAAACGATTAACTCAAGTCCTATCTTCCACAGTTACATATTCATTCATTATAAGCCTTCAGATTAGTGGTCTGATGGCTTTTTTCTTATGTAAAGGAATCATTAATATTGAGGTACTACGAGGTACCACCTTGATTTTGTAGTTGAAATACATCCTAATCTTTGCAAATTTCCTAAATATCTGTTAGGTAGATTATTTGATTTTATTGTGTAGATATGATATATTCAATCTACAACATCAGACAGAATGTCAGATTTTGGAGTAAATGCACGTGGGAGTATATGAGAAAGCTAGAATGGCAATAGAAATTAAAGCTTATAGATTACATGATTTCAATTAAACTAATAAACCAATTATTGTTGTGGAGGATATACAAGATGAGAGAATTAACAGACGCATATGTACTAAGTAATGGAGTAAGAATTCCTTGTGTAGGTTTTGGGACCTGGCAGACACCAGATGGTGATACTGCTGTTATGGCAGTAAAGGAAGCAATTAAGGCTGGATATCGCCATATTGATTGTGCTGCCTGTTATGGTAATGAGGGTTCAGTTGGAAAAGCAATCAAGGAATCCGATGTTTCAAGAGGTGAGTTGTTTATTACCAGTAAGCTTTGGAATGCAGAGCGTGGATATGATAAGACTATGGCTGCATTTGAAAAAACATGTATTGATTTGGGAGTAGAGTATCTTGATTTATATCTTATTCACTGGCCTGCAAATAAGAAACAGTTTGCTAATTGGGAAGAGTTGAATCTCGAAACATGGAGAGCAATGACAGACCTTTATAAAGCTGGAAAAATCAAGGCAATTGGAGTATCAAACTTTATGCCACATCATTTGAAGGCCTTGATGGAAACAGAAGTAAAGCCTATGCTGAATCAAATTGAGTATCATCCAGGTCTTATGTGGAAGGATACAGTGGAATATTGCAATGAGAATGGCATGTTAATCGAAGCATGGAGTCCACTTGGAACAGGAAGAATGCTGACTAATGAAACCTTAAAGCAGATTGCAGATAAATATAATAAGTCGGTAGCGCAGCTTTGTATTAGATGGGTATTACAGCATGGAATACTCCCTCTTCCAAAGTCAATTACTCCATCTAGAATTAAGGAAAATGCATTGGTGTTTGATTTTGAAATATCAAATGAAGATATGAAGATAATTGATAGTCTTGATAATTTCGGTGGATCCGGATTACATCCAGACGAGTTTAATTTCTAAATTCCGATTCAGCTTATCATGTTTAGGAAAGGCTTAGTTATGAGTGATATGAAAGTATATACTTGTAAAAGTCCAGTATTAAAGGTCTTACTGAATTAATGTTCAGTAGGACTTTTTTGCCGCTATGGGATAGCCACGTGACGCACTTCTATCCGAAAATAGGAAAAAAGATAATGGTGCTTGGGGAGGGGTTATTGTATAATTAATGGGGCATAGAAATAGTTTAGTACATAGGATTGCAAATTAGATTTTATGGAGGTTTATCATGAGTTTAACAACATATTCGTGTGAAGAGTTTGTAGAGATTTTATCAACGAAAGAACCTGTTCCAGGTGGTGGCGGTGCATCAGCACTTGTTGGCGCAATCGGTATTGCACTTGATAATATGGTAGGTAGTCTTACTGTAGGAAAGAAAAAATATGATGATGTTGAGGCTGATATTATTGTATTAAAGAAAAAGGCGGATGCATTGCAAAAGGATTTCCTTTTTCTGGTTGAAGAGGATGCAAGAGTTTTTGAACCATTGTCCAAAGCATATGGAATGCCAAGGGATACGGATGAAGAAAAGGCTGCTAAAGCACGAGTTATGGAAATAGTGTTAAAAGATGCATGTTCAGTGCCTATGGAAATAATGAGAAAATGTTGTGAAGCAATTGACATAATAGAAGAGTTTGCGGTAAAGGGAAGTGCCATTGCCTTAAGTGATGCCGGAGTTGGGGCAGCATTTTGTAAGGCTGCATTAATGGGAGCATCCTTAAATGTATTTATTAATACAAAAGCAATGTCGAATAGGGAATATGCAGAATCTCTTAATAAAGAGGCCAATGAGATCATTAGTGTATATTCAAAGAAAGCTGATGACGTATTTATGAGGGTTAATGAACGTTTGAAGTAATAAGCGGAGGGTTGATATGGCTAAACAATTATTAGGCAAAGAAGTTACTGTAGCAATTAATGAAAAGATTAAGGAAAATGTTTCTAAATTAAATAAAAAAGGGATTACTCCTAAGTTGGGAATAATTCGTGTTGGAGAACGAGAAGATGATATTTCCTATGAAAGAGGAGCAATCAAAAGATGTGAAACATTGGGAGTATTATATGAACGATTTTTGCTCCCACAGGACGTAACAGAAGAAGAGTTGTTGTTGGTTATTGATAAGGTAAATAAAGTTGATGAAATTCACGGAGTTTTACTTTTTCGTCCACTTCCAAAGCATTTGAATGAAGAAAAGATTATTAATTCGCTAGATATAGGAAAGGATATTGATGGCATTACCGATGGATCGATGGCAGGAGTGTATGCTGGAAAGAAACAGGGATATCCACCATGTACACCCCAGAGTTGTATAGAGATTCTGGATTATTATGGGATCGACTGTATGGGTAAGAAGGTGGTCGTAATAGGACGAAGCCTTGTAGTAGGTAAGCCTGTATCAATGATGCTAATTAAAAAGAATGCTACTGTTACTATATGTCATACAAAAACAGTTAATATGCCATCAATTGTAAAAGAAGCAGACATTGTTATCGTAGCAGCAGGTAAAGCAGGTGTGATAGACGGATCATATTTAAGAAGTGGTCAAGTTGTTATTGATGTTGGTATTAATGTGAGCGAAGAGGGAAAACTTTGCGGAGATGTAAAATATAATGAAGCGGAATCTATTGTAGATGCAATCACACCTGTTCCAGGAGGAGTAGGAAGTGTCACGACTTCTGTATTAGTTGGACATGTAGTTGAAGCTGCTATGAGAAAAGAAAATTCTAGGGTTAAGCTTCAACAAGATACTTTTTAGGAAAATACCGTTCAGATTCTTTATGGCGGAAAATCGCTTTATTGCCCATGCTGAAAAGAATGGATATTATGTCAAATTAGATAGGATTCATGATAGATAGTTACATTCAGATGCGGTCACTTTATACGTTGAAGTAAGACATGTTTGTTATGGGAAGGTAGATGTTACAATAGAATGCGAAAATTTCATAGGGAGTACGGAAAATATCCACCACCGACAATCCACTTTCAAAACCCCAAACAATTAACGTGCGATAAAACCTTAAAATGTCACCCAAGGACTGCCAAGCACACGGCTTTATCCAACATCCCATTAACCAAGGGACAGGGAAAAAGAGAAACTGTATGTTAGTTATCATATCAATTCATTAATCAGTCTTCACTACTTTTATTTATACAAGATATACCTCAAGGAGGGCTTAAATGGGACCATTGTCAAGATGTGAGAAGGAAACTACAGTCAATTATAACGCCGGGGAGCATACAGCCACGGCTTAAACGAGGAATAAAACGGTTAAGTTTCCTGATAAATATTCCGATATAAAAATTGAAAATTGATAAGGTGCTATGGATAGTGTTATTTTACGGATAGGATTTGGTAGGTTATAACGCTATTTTTGCATATATACTGCTTGAACTTTCAAAGTGCGTGGCAGAAGAGTTGGAGGGTGAAGGGATATGATAGGAACGGTTGTATTTTCAGAGAAAGGCAATTATATAGTTGGCGCAACCGAAAAGCAAAATGAGGAATTTCGGACAAGCTGTAAAAAATTAGATATTGATATGGATGCTCTAAGAGCAAGGGATAGCGTTGAAATAAAAGGTATAACCCAAATGGAGATTACTTCTGAAAATTATAACAATATCCTGAAAGTGAAAGGTATGCCGGGAAGTGTATTTGGAAATAGTTATGGTTATACTATGCAGAAAGAAATTGCAGGGTATATGCAGGACTATTATAGCGGAAAGATAAGTGTGGATCAGGTAAAACAATATTTTTCGGAGTGTTGTGTGTCCATGCGAGTTTACTGTTCACAAGAGCGTTTCACTACTGGAAAAGACGAAGAAGATAATACGCAGATTGTTAGTGAGGTATACGAGGTTTTTGCAAAAGAAAATGCAAGGGCAGCCAGAGGAGCAAATTATCAAGAGGGTTTGGAAATCTGTAACAGATTAGAATACAGCGGCAGAAATGACGATTGGGTTTATTATAATGCCGATGATTACTATCAATGTGAAGATACGAAAAATATATTGCGGGAAGCTGTCGCCGATATAACTGAAAAGTGGGAAATAGCAGATATTGATTGTAATACGGTAGAAGAAAATTCGAAATTGACATTAGATGGAGGTTTTGATTTTAACAGTAATTGGAACTGGGATTATCGGAATCAAGTCGGCAGAAGCAGTATTGAAAATGAAATGATTGCTCCTCCGGAAGATTTTAAGTTTTTCTTCAAGGAAAGCTATGGGGACAAAGGGCTTTTGAAGGCATGGGCAGGAATGAGTGAGAAAACCATTGAAATACCTTTTTACATATCCAAGAACAGTTTAAAAGGGCAGATTTTTAATTCCGCTGAACTGTTTGAATTTTCTGAGGCTGATACAGATTATTACACGCAGTATAACAGTTTTCTGAAAAATATATCTGTATTTACAAGGTGGTATGCTCAATCAAGCGGTATCAATAACAGAGAGGGGAATTTTGTGCCAGATTATAATTAATTGATTATAATTTAGGACAAACAAAAAGGTAGATAGAATTTAATTTTGTTTATTTATGGTGGCAGTGATCCTAACGGACTACTTGCCACCATTTTTATTTTCAGAAACTATATACACAGCACAGAAAGAAAGAGGTATCTAAGAATGATTGAAACCAAGGTTGAAGTCAGCTGACAATGCAAGGGAATTTGTCACTACAAGGAAGATTGACAGCATTGAGAGACTTGCGAAATTTGCAGATGGTAAGGAACAGAAATACAGCCAGTTTGAAGAAGTGCATTTGTTAAAAGGGCAGAAATTATGGCGACTAAAGGAGCTGTCAATAATGTATACCAGTTATGAGCCATACCGCACCACCTATAAAGAGAGCCAATCCCTTAAAGGGCTTGTAAGTAGAAGGGTGTGAGGTGCATTGCACCCGCATCAATACTGGCATTAGTATGAAGAATGTAGGACTCTTAACCTCAAACGATTGAAGCTGTGAATACCAAAGCTACACGTTAATGAACCTTAATCTTATTATGATAGTCATCGAGTTGAAAGGGACTATTGATGTATCTAATATGGATAGTGGCATATTTATTTTATTGTTGAAGAGCGCAATACAGGTACACAATGCAGTCTGTTGTAGAGAACAGAAGTATTTCTGTCGCTTAATCATTGGAGGGACACCGTTAGTGGAGCAGGTACTCCTGTTATTTTTCTATTCTGGAGTGTAACGATTATATAGTTACTAATACAACTTAATTAAGTAGGACATAAATAGAATGAGAATGCAAAAAAATCTGTAAGATTGAAATTAAAATAGAACATATAACAACAAAAAGTAACCAGTATAAAATCGATATTAGTAAAAAAAGACAAAAAAAGAAAAAAATAAAAAAATTATTGTAATATTATTGACAAAAAAGTATTTTGAGATTACAATAAACTTAGTTAATAAAGTTAATTAAGTTATTAGATAAAATTAATTGTGAGGTGAAATAATGAGAGAAAACTATGTAATTGGAATTGATTTTGGAACTGATTCAGCTCGAGCTGTTGTAATAGATATAAAAAACGGACATACTCTTGGTACAGCAATAAGTGAGTACAAAAGATGGAGCAAATTGGAATATTGCAATCCTAATAAAGATATGTTTCGACAACATCCACTTGATTATATTGAAGCAATGGAAAGCTGTGTAAAGAAAGCTATTAAGGCTACTGGAAAAGGTGTAGGAGATTATATACGTGGCATAGCAGTAGATACAACTGGTTCTACACCAACTCCGGTAAATAAAGAAGGTATTCCACTAGCATTATTGCCAGAGTTTGTAGAAAATCCCAATGCCATGTTTTATTTATGGAAAGATCATACGGCGATTGGTGAAGCAAAAGAAATTAACGAAGTGTTTAGCAACTTTGGTGGAGAAGATTATACCAGATTTCAAGGGACATATGCCTCTGAATGGTATTGGGCAAAAATATTACATGCATCTAGAGTAGATTCTCGAGTTAAAGAAGAAGCATATTCGTGGGTTGAACATAGTGATTGGATCCCTGCAATCCTTACAGGTAATACAGATCCCAAAACTATGTATCGATGCAGTTGTGCAGCCGGGCATAAAGCACTTTGGCATAGTGATTTTAATGGGCTTCCAGCCTTAGATTGTTTGGAGCATATTGATCCGTATTTGGCTGATGTGGCAAGACATTACGGAAATGGTCCACAGACCTCTACTTATAAGGTAGGAACTATTACAAATGAATGGGCAAGGCGCTTAGGTATAAATTCTGATGTAATAGTAGGAGGCAGCTCATTTGATGCACATGCAGGCGCTGTAGGAGTGGGAATACAACCTAATATTCTTGTGAAAGTAGTCGGTACATCAACAGTAGATATGCTGGTGCATAAAAGAGAGTCTCTTCGTGGAAAAGATTTAAAAGGTATTTGTGGACAAGCAGAAAATTCTATTTTGCCTGGTTATGTTGGACTAGAATCAAGCCAAGCAGCATTCGGAGATATATATTCATGGTTTCGTAATATTCTTATGTGGAGTATCGAGAATATTGCAGTAGGGTATATAGAGAAAGGGAAACGTAATAATTTTATTGCTGAGTGCAAAGATAAAATGTTAGACTGCATTTCCGAAGAAGCTTTGAAAATAGATGATTTTGAAAATTTAACTGTAATAGATTGGTTTAATGGAAGAAGATATCCTTTTATTAATGAACACGTAAAGGGCGGAATGTATGGATTGACAATAGGAACAAATCCAGTTCAGCTGTTTAGAGCAATGGTATTATCTGCGGTGTTTGGGTCTCGAAGAATATTTGATTCCTTTATAACAAGGGGAATACAGATTAATGAAGTTATCACGGTAGGAGGAATTCCAAAAAAATCACCATTAGTAATGCAAATGATGGCGGATGTATTAAAAAGACCAATAAAGATTGCTAAAACGGATCAGGCATGTGCACAGGGAGCTGCAATGTACGCTGCAGTTGCTTCAGGGTTCTATCATGATTTATTAGAAGCTCAACAACATATGTGTCTAGGGTTTGAAAAAACTTATAAGCCTAATGAGAAGAATTTTGCTAAATATGATAAGTTGTATGGACAATATTTAAATGTAGGGAAACATTTTGAAGAAATTCAAAATGGAAGAGATGAAAGCCAAATCAAGGAAGTGTAAAAGTGCAAAGAATAGACGTAAGTGCAATTAATTTATCAAATAAAGTAAAGGTCCTTAATATATTATGGGAAAATGGATATGCATATCGTGCAGAAATAGCCAGAATGACAGATCTTTCACAGCCAACTGTAATGAAAATTATCGATGAATTTAAAAATTTAGGTCTTGTGAATATTACTGGAAAAGGTGTATCAAGTGGCGGAAAACCTCCATTGATGCTGCAATTTAATAAGGATGCTTACTATATTATTGGTGTTGATATCAATGAGTATCGAATAGAAATAATTTTGATGGATCTGTCTTTCTCGATTGTAGACAAAGTTATTCAAGATAATAGAGATACGGATACTCCAGATTCTATTTTGAATCGAGTAATTTATGAAATTAAAAGTTTGATTCAAAAAAATGCAGATAAAGAGGATCGAATTATTGGAATAGGTCTTGGTATTGCCGGTTTGGTAAATAGAAGTAAGGGCATTGTAACTTATGCGTCTGAACTTGGGTGGCACAATGTTAATGTTTTGAAATATTTTGAAAAGTCTTTCGATGCAGAGATTGTAATTGATGATAGTACCAGGGCCTTTGCTTTGGAAGAAAAATTGTTTGGAAGAGGTAAAGGAATTAACAATTTTTTGTGTTTAAACCTCGGAACGGGTATTGGTTCAGCATTGGTTATGGATTCTAAATTGTATTATGGTGGATCACAATCTTCATGTCAGATTGGTCATATGACTGTTGAATTAAATGGGGAGCCTTGTTTTTGTGGAAATTCTGGTTGTTTGACACTACATGCATCTGGAGAAGCAATTACAAAAGCAGCGAAAGAATATGCTATGTCACATAGAAATTCGAAGATATTGGATTTGGTATATGGCGACATAAATAAGATTGATTTGAATATTGTCTTTGAAGCAGCAAAAAATGGTGATAAAGAGGCACTTGACATTATTGAAGAGGCAGCAAATTATTTAGGAATGGCAGTCGCAAGTGTTATAAACCTAGTCGATCCTGAATTGATTATTTGTGAAGGAAAGATTAGCCGTTTAAGCAACATTTACATGGATAATTTTAAAAAAGCAATTTCACAAAGAAAAATGCAATTGATTGGAAGAGACGTAGAAATTGTAGTGGCAGATGATAAAAGCTGTTCTGGCTCTATTGGAGCTGCCGCATTTATTTTTAATAATTTTATAAAACGCGGTGGTGAAATAGAATCCATTGTAAAAATCAAAAAAAATAATGAAGAAATTGGTTCAGAGTCATCATCCTAAATTGAAAAAAATTAGTGTAAAGCATTAATTTTAAGAGGTTTATATGATATAAACTTCTATAAAAAAACAAGAAGAAAGGAAGAAAGAAAATGTATAAAATTAAAGTACAAAAACTAACAACAGAAGCTTTTGCACCATTTGGTAATTTTGCCAATATCCTGGAACCAAAGGGAAATAGCTTGGGAACATTTTATAATGACCAAGTAATTTACCCGGTTTCCGGAAGTATGCCAATTGCATTTTCACCACTTGTTATATCGAAAGAAACACCAATGATTGTGGATAAAGCGGAATATCACAATACTACAGGAGAATGCATGATGTGCATAGATGATGATATTGTATATCATGTAGCACCACCAACTAAGGATCCTGTTCCAGAATTAACCCAGGCATTTTTAATTCCTAAGGGAACGTTAGTGCATATTAATACAGGTGTATGGCATTTGGGACCTTATCCGGTAAATAAAGAACAAGCACATGTATTGATAGTACTTCCAGAAAGAATTTACAAAAATGACTGTGTTGTAGTAGATTATGATGAACAAAACAAAGTTGAAATTGAGTTGTAATCAATATATTTACAAACAGAAAGGACAAAAGAATGCAAAATATTAAAGACTTATTTTCATTAAAAGATAAAGTGGCTATTGTAACAGGTGGTGGGCAAGGACTTGGAAAATATATGGCACTTGGATTAGCTCAAGCTGGTGCTAATATTGTTATTGCAGCCAGAAGAATAGAAACAGCTTTAGAGACAAAAGAAGAAATTGAAAAAATTGGTGTAAAGTGCACTGTTATCAAAGGTGATATGAGAATTGATGCAGATGTAAAGAATATGGTTGCACAAGTGCTTGACGAATATGGGAAAATAGATATTTTGTTTAATAATGCTGGAACTTGGCGAGGCGACGACGCTGAGAAAGTAACAACGGAAGACTGGAAAGAAGTTATCGATGTAAATTTAACGGGACCATTTATTGTGTCAAGAGAAGTTGGCAATGTCATGTTGAAGCAGGGAAAAGGAAGTATTGTTAATATTGCTTCAATGTCTGGAATGATTGTTAATACACCACAGAATCAATGTGCATATAACGCATCTAAGGGTGGATTAATAATGTTAACAAAATCAATGGCTACCGAGTGGGCAAATAGAGGCGTTCGAGTAAATGCTCTTTGTCCTGGATATATGAGAACAGAAATGAGTGAAGACAGGTATCAGAGAAAGGATCCTGCAATCGAAAGATGGTTTTCAATGACTCCTATGGGACGTTCTGGAAAACCAGAAGAACTTATGGGAATTGCAGTATATCTTGCATCTGATGCATCAAGCTTTGTGACAGGTTCTACATATTTGGTAGATGGCGGTTATACCGCTTGGTAAAAACGAAGGATACGTAAATTAAAAGACCAAAAGGAGGATTTTTTATGAAAAAAAGCTTAAGTTTATTATTATGTACGGTAATGGTTATGATGTTATTGGTTGGATGCGGTTCAAACAATAAGAATGCAGAACCAAGTAAAGCTCCATCAACAGAGCCACAAAAAGAGGAAAGTGAAAAACCAGATGCATCAAAAGATGGAGTTAAAATTGGCGTTACAGTTGCAGATCAATCAAATGTTTTTTATGTAGATATTATTGACGGTATGAAAAAAGCAATGAAAGCAGAAGATGAATTGGTAATTATGGATGCTGGATTTGATGCTGCAAAGCAATTAAGTGATATTGAAGATATGCTTCAACAAGGCGTACAGGTTATGTTAATTGATCCAGTTGATTCAGAGGCTATTAAGGCAGGTATTGATGCTTGTAATAAAGCAAAAATTCCAGTTATCGCTTACAACTCCCCAATTGCAGAAAAAATAACTTCAACTGTAGCATCCGATAACTATATGGCTGGTCAGTTGGTTGGAGAAGCAATGGCAAAAGCACTTGATGGTAAAGGCGATGTAGCAATGCTTACCTATAATGTTGCTGAAGTATGTCTTGATAGAGCAAATGGATTTATGGATGCTATAAAGAAATATCCTGATATTAAAATTGTTGATTCACAAGAGATTCAGCCAGGTGTAGACACAGCATTACCAGTTGCTGAAAATATACTACAGTCATATCCAAAATTATCTGGTTTCTTTGCACTGAATGATCCTTCTGCTTTAGGTTGTGCAGCCGCAGTTGAAAGTGCGAATCTGCTAGATAAGGTTAAAATTGTAGGTGTTGATGGTTCTGACGATGGTAAAAAAGCAATTAGTGAAGGAAAAATGCTTGCATCCGCAGCACAGCATCCACTTGATATTGGACAGATTGCAGTAGAAACAGCTTATAAGGTATTAAATGGTGAGACTGTTGAAGAAAATATTAAAGTTCCAGTTGAACTTGTTGACTCAAGTAATGTAGACAAGTAATCTTGAGTAATATCTAAATCTTGTTTCCAAAAATTTTACATAGAGTAGAGCGCAATAACGGAGGTTAATATGAGCGACAAACTGTATATAGAGATGGTGGATATTAACAAAGAATTTCCGGGCGCAAAAGTTTTGAACCACATTGATTTTGGAGTTCAGTTGGGAAAAGTCCGTGTATTGATGGGTGAAAACGGTGCTGGAAAATCCACGCTTATAAAGATCATGGGTGGTATTTATCAAAAAGATAAAGGCTCAGGGAAGATTCTGATTGAAGGAAAAGAAGTTGAAATTAATAATGTAGATGATGCAAAAAAATATGGAATCAGTATTATTCATCAGGAAATATGCCTTGCGGATAATATGACTGTCTTTGACAATATTTTTATGGGATTTGAATTATCTTATAAGGCCAAATGCTTTTTGGATGATAAAACCATGATTAAAAAAGCCCAAAGCATCATGGATGAATTAGAAGTTGATATTGATGTGCGAGATAAGGTAGGAGATTTAAGCATTGCAAAACAGCAAATGATTGAAATCGGTCGAGCACTTCTGTCTGATGCAAAAGTGATAGTTATGGATGAACCAACGTCCTCCTTAACCAATGTTGAAATTGAACAATTATTCATACAGATTGAAAAACTAAAGAAAAATGGAATTGCAATTATATATATTACACATAGAATGGAAGAAATATTTCAGATTGCAGATGAAGTTTCAATATTAAGAGATGGATGCTTAATTGGGACTAAGAAAGCCTCAGAGTTAACTAAAGAGGAAATTATTAAAATGATGGTTGGGCGAGATTTCGAAAAGTATATGCGCAATAATGATGATCTAAAAATTGGTCCAGTATGCCTTGAAGTTAAAAACTTATGCAATAGAAAATTAAAAAATGTAAGTTTTAGTATTAGACATGGAGAAATCCTTGGATTTGCTGGGCTGGTAGGTGCAGGACGGACAGAGACCGCAAAAGCTATTTTTGGAATCGATTCGATTAAAACCGGTGAAATCTATGTTAATGGGGAAAAAGTAACAATTAAAAGTCCACTAGACGCAATAAACTATGGAATTGGATACGTTACTGAAAATCGAAAAGAAGAGGGATTAGTGCTGATTAATAGTATCAAATTTAATTTAACATTGTCTGTCTTGGATAAATTCATTCGATTTATAAGAGTAAATACTAAAAAAGAAAATGAAATAGTAAATGAGTACAAAGATAAGCTATCCGTTAAGATGACATCATGTGATCAAAAAGTAAATGATTTATCTGGTGGAAATCAACAGAAGGTCGTGTTATCAAAATGGTTAGCAACGAATCCACAAATTCTAATTTTAGATGAACCAACGAGAGGAATTGATATTGGTGCTAAAACAGAGATTTATCATTTAATATTCGAGATGGCAAAACAAGGTGTAGCAATCATTTTAATATCTTCAGAAATGGAGGAAGTCATCAATCTCAGTACAAGAGTAATAGCAATGTATGAGGGAGAAGTCAAAGGAGTTTTAGATGAAGAAGATATGAAAACTGTTACACAAGAAAATATTATGTGGTTAATATCAGGAGGAAAAACAGATGAATAAATCCATAGCATCCAAAAATTTTCTACTCAAATTTTTAAAAGCTAATTTAGGAATTTTAATTGGTCTATTTGTATTATTTGCATTTTTATCAATTTTTACAGATTCATTTTTATCTACAAAAAATATGCTCACAGTGCTAAGACAAATCTGTATTAACTCTTTACTTGCGTTTGGTATGACATTTGTTCTTATTATTGGTGGAATTGATTTAACTGTTGGATCTGTAGTTGGAGCATGCGGTGTTGCAGTAGTAACATTATTAAATGCTGGAGTTGCATTACCTATAGCAATTTTGCTTGCAACCGGAATAGGCGCAGTGGTTGGTCTTATTAATGGTGTAATAACTGCCTATATAGGTATGCCGGCATTTATTGTAACCTTATCAATGCAAGGAGTAATCAGAGGAGTGGCATATATTACTACCAACGGACGGTCCGTTTCTTGCAAAAATGATTTGTTTACATCACTTGGAAATGGACATTGGCTAGGAATTCCTATTCCAATCTACATAGTTGCTGTAGTAATTATCATTATTGCTATTATTCTTTACTATACGCGGTTTGGTAGAAGAATGTATGCCTTAGGAGGAAATCCTGTTGCTGCTAAATTTTCTGGGATTAAAGTTAAGAAAATTACGGTATGGGTCTATATGATTTCTGGAATTCTTGCAGCGATAGCTGGTATAATCTTAGCTTCAAGAATGTATTCAGGACAGCCAACTGCAGGACAAGGATATGAGTCAGATGCTATTGCAGCAGCAGTACTTGGTGGAACTAGTTTTACTGGTGGTATTGGAACAGTTGGTGGAACGGTAATTGGTGCGCTTGTAATTGGATTTTTAAGTAATGGTCTTAATCTGCTACATGTTTCTTCATACGTTCAGATGGTAATAAAAGGAATTGTTATCATATTAGCAGTTGGAATTGACATATTTAAAAAGAAAAAAATGTCCTAATTATTAATGTACAGAGCATATTTTAAAGGAGTATAGGATGGATAGTGTAAAAAAAAAGGAATTAGAAGATTTAGCGTACCAAATTCGAATTACCGGACTTAAAATGGTTGAGAAAGCACATTCTGGCCATATTGGTGGGGCATTCTCATTGTCAGAGATTATGTCGGTGCTTTATTTTGATAAAATGAATATCGATGTAAAAAGCCCTGACTGGGAAGACAGAGATCGATTGGTTCTATCGAAAGGGCATGCTACAGTTGCATTATATCCGACGTTAGCACTAAAAGGATTTTTCCCACTTGAAGTATTAGATACATTTAGAAAAATCGATGGACATCTCTCTGGACATACAGAGATGCGTTATGTAAAAGGTGTTGATATGTCCACAGGGTCCTTAGGACAAGGATTTTCTGCAGGCGTTGGAATGGCACTGGCTGGAAAACAATCAAAGAAGGATTATACGGTATATTCAATTTTAGGTGACGGAGAAATTGCCGAAGGCCAAATATGGGAAGCTTGTATGTTTGCAGCAGCTAATCATCTGGATAATTTGATTGCAATCTTAGATTCCAACAAGGTGCAATTGGATGGAACAATAAAAGAAGTTTTGGATACCGGCGATCTTGAAGCGAAATTTAGAGAATTTGGATTTTTCGTACAAACCGTTGATGGGCATAATGTGGAAGAATTGGCAAACGCAATTGATATAGCAAAACAATGTAAAGTTGCTCCATCCATGATAATTGCTAATACCATAAAGGGTAAAGGTATATCTTTTATGGAAGGAAAATCCGAATGGCATGGAAAAACACCAAATGATGAACAATTTAAAGAGGCATTTGATGAGTTGTATGCACATAAGAAATAGTAATTTTTAATTACAGCAACTTACAAACACGAGGATAAGGTGGCAAATATGGAAAAGATAGCGACTAGAAATGCTTATGGAGAAGCATTGGCAGAAATAGGAGCACTAAACTCTAAAATTATCGTATTGGATACAGATGTGTCTACTTGTACCATGTCATGTATATTTGGTAAAAAATATCCAGATCGATTTCACAATTGTGGAATTGCAGAAGCTAATATGGTAGGAATGGCTGCAGGAATGACAACTACAGGATATATTCCGTTTGTACATGCCTTTGCAATGTTTTGTGCAGGTAGAACTTATGAACAGATCCGTAATAGTGTTGCCTACCCAAATTTGAATGTTAAAGTGGTAGGTACACATGCAGGGTTAACGGTAGGTGAGGATGGTGCAACTCATCAATGCTTAGAAGATCTGGCTTTGATGCGAGTGATTCCCAATATGACCGTAATATGTCCGGCTGACGGAAATGAAACACGGCAGGCAGTGAAGGCAATTGCAGAATTAGTGGGTCCAGTTTATTTAAGACTGGGGCGTTTATCCGTAGATACAATAACGGATTATGACGGATATCAGTTCTCAATCGGCAAGGCAGTTCAACTGAAAAATGGATATGATGCTACAATTATAGCGATTGGGTGCATGGTACAAAAGGCTTTGGAAGCAGCAAATGAATTAGAAAAAGAAAATATTCATGTTAGAGTACTTGACATGCATACCATTAAACCGATAGATAAAGATGCCATTTTGGCTGCAGCATCAGAAACAGGTGCGATTGTAACGGCAGAAGAGCATAATGTACTTGGAGGTCTTGGAAGCGCTGTTTCAGAGGTGATAACAGAAAATCAATTAGTACCAGTTTTAAAAGTTGGTACAAATGATACGTTTGGACGATCTGGAAATGCAGAGTTACTTCTTACTAAATATGGACTTTCTACAGAAGAAATTATGAACAAAGTAAAAGAAGCGATTGCACTAAAATAATATATAATTTTACTATCTGTTATAAGTGATTCTTGATAAAAAAACTGCCTTGTTGTTATAACAAGGCAGTTTTTTAGGCTAAAATGACTCTGATATTGAATTCAGAAAGGTCACTTATAGTATGTTCTGAAACATTGCGATCAATGATTATATTTTGTACATCTGATATTTCAGCGAACTTTTGAAAGTCAATATGATTGAGTTTAGTAGAGTCTGTAAGGAGGTAAATTTCTTCAGAGGATGCTATCATTGTTTTTTTCACAGATGCTAAATCTGAATTAGAGGTAGTAAGTCCATTGCGAATACTAATTGCAGATGTTGCAAGAAATAATTTTCTGAAATTATAATTTTGTAATTCGCTGATCACTTCATTCCCATAACTGTAGTGAAAGCCATTTCTTATTTTTCCTCCAAAGATATGCAAATCATAGTCAGATTTGTCCTCTAATACTTGCATAACATCTAAATCATTCGTATAAATGGTTAATCTGTTTATTGAAGATTTTACAAGCGCTTTTGCAAGTGAAAGGA